>JBFILE010000351.1:0-4243 GCA_041599855.1 Thermoplasmatota archaeon | reverse complement strand
TCGTGGTCGTCATGGGGCGGGAGGACGGGCGGGCGTCGCCGTGGCGCAGGAGGGTGGGCATCGTCCGCCCACCTGGACGGGAAGGTGGGGACATCGTCCGTCGTCCTCGTGAGGCGGGCGGGCGGGCGGTCGAGCCCCGAGGCGTTGGGGCAAGGGGGCGATCGGGCGATCGGGCGTCGCCGCCATGGGGCCGGCGAGCGAGCGCGTACCACCGTGGGTGGGCCCGGCCCTGCCACCGCGCACCACCGACCGGAACCACCCGCAGGTTCCGTTACGACGCGTTTAAGGGTCCGCTGCAGGAATCCGTGCGTTCGTGCTGGCGTTCGACGAATTCGGCATCGGGTTCCTCGTGGCCCTCGGCCTCGGCGGCCTCATCGGCCTTGAGCGGGAGCACCGCCGCGATGCGACCGAGGTCATCGCCGGCGTCCGGACCTTCCCCCTCATGAGCCTCACCGGATTCATGAGCGCGATCATCGCGAAGACGGTGGGGGATGTCGCCATCCTGTCCGTCGCCACCGGGGGAGCCGCCGCCATCGTGGTCGCATTCCTCATCGTGCGCCACCGCCTCGGCACAACCGGCCTCACGACACCGATGGCGTTCTTCGTCACCTTCTTCGTGGGCGTGTTCGTCGGGTACGGCTACACCCAGGAAGCGGTCGTGATCGGCGTCGCCACCACGTTCCTGCTTCTCACGAAGCGGCGGCTGCACAGGTTCGCGTTCAACCTCTCCGACGACGAGATGCTGAGCGCCCTCCAGTTCCTCACGGTCAGCGTCATCCTGTTTCCGCTCACCATCACCCTGGTTCCGCCGGTCGCGGGGCTATGGTGGCTGGGACGAGGCACCATCATCGACCCGTACTGGATCCTGCTCATCGTCATCTTCGTCTCCAGCATCAGTTTCGTGAGTTTCCTTGCGATGCGCCGGGCGGGTCCCGCGCGCGGCATCCCCGTATCCGGCGCCCTCGGCGGCCTCGTCAGCTCGGAAGCCACCACCGTCAGCCTGGCCCATCATGCCGACACCAACCCGGAGCTCGCACGGGTCGCGCTCACGGGCACCATCCTTGCAACCGTGACGATGATCGCTCGCAACTTCGCGATCGTCCTCTTCGCGGACCCCTCCGGCAGTGTCGCCATCCGGATGCTGCCGGCGCTCTCCATCATGGGGGCAGTGGGCGGCTTCCTCGCATGGCGGAGCGGCATCGGGGATGTGAAGGCCGCAGCCACCATCGAGGTGAAGAGCCCGTTCGCCATCGGCCCCGCCATCCGGTTCGCGGGCATCTTCGCCATCGTCGCCGCGCTGCAGTCATTGGCCGTGCAGTACCTCGGAGACATCGGCGTCTATGTGACGGCCATCGGAGGCCTCGTCTCGGCCGGAGCCGTGATCGCGAGCGTGGTGACGTTGTTCACGGGCGGCGTGATCGGCCTCGATACCGCGGTCCTGACGGCCCTTCTTGCGGTGCTTGTGGGCGCCGCGAACAAGGTCATGATCCTGAAGGCCACGAGTGAGGCCGTGTTCCAGCGCGCGTGGAAGCCGTTCCTGCTGCTCACGGGGGCGGGCGCCGTTGCGGTGGCCGCCACGTGGCTGTATCTGTTGGCCACGTGACGACCGGCATGGAATGATGGCATGGGGATTGTGCGTCGCGCGAGGTGCGCCCACCGGTCTCCGAACGACGTTTGTCGAATCCGCACAACGAGCGAGGGCATTGTACGGCGCCGGCGTGGCGAACCGGTGCCTTCTGCAGGAAGGCGATGAGAAAAGGAGGCGGGGGGATGCCCCGGCCTGGAGCGGATCAGAAGATGCAGACCGAGAAGTTCGGGAGAACCGGAACGCACGGAACCTCGGACGGCGACGGCGCGGCGCGCTGCTCCAGATCATCGGCCGGGTGCACGCGACCATCAGCGTCGATGCACGTGGTCCGCTGGAGCCCGTCCACGTCGTTGGCCTCGTTCCAGATTTCGGTGGACGACCCCATGGCGCCGCCGAAGTGGAACACGATGTAAGTGCCATCGTATTCGTAGGTCGGGGATTCCGTGGCATCGATGCAGCGGGGGGTTGCCGCCTGTGCGCCCGGGGTGGCGCCGAGGAGGGTGAAGGTCAGGATCGCGGTGGCGATCAGGGGCATCAGCTTCATGGGGGCGCCATGGACATGGTAGGACTAAAATTGATCGGAGGGGTGGAAGGCCACCCGGGGACCCTCCAATCGTCCGCGACCCACTCCTGCCGAATCGCGGCCCCACCGCCAAGCGGAGACCTCATGCCCGGGATCCCTTTGACGATGGGTGCCATCCTCGCGGCACTCTGGATCCTACAATTCCCTGAAGTCCGGGATCCGCTCGATGAGCATGCCTTCCACCCGGATCGGCGCGAGCCGTTTCGCAAGGGTCACCGCCTGCTCAAGGTTGTACTCGCTTGCCGAGTGCAGGGTCATCAACGCTTCCCCGGCCTCCACCTTGTCCCCGCGTTTGAAGTGGACGACGAGGCCGGCGCCGAGGTCCCGGGGCGATCCGGCCGCGCGGGCGATGGCCACGAGGGCGCGGTTCGTCATGCCGCTCACGTAGCCGCCATCCACCGAGATGATGTCCTGCGTGTACTTTCCGACCGGGATCTCGCCCTTCGGTACGCCGCCGCCTTGGGCTTCCACGATGTCGGTGAACTTGGTGAGGGCCGCGCCGGACCGGAGGATCTCCTCGGCCTTCGCCTTGCCTTTCCCGCGGCCGACGACGTCGCCCATCTCAAGGAGGATGCCCGCAATCGCCGTGCTCTTCTCGATGAGGCTGCGGGGGGCGGATTCCTCGCCGCGGAGCGCAGCGAGGGCTTCCCGCGCCTCAAGGGCGCAACCGACGCTCTTCCCGACGGGTTGGCCGCCGTACGTGACCGCGCATTCCACGCGCATGTCGAGGCGTTCGCCGAGTTCGATGAACATGCGGGCGAGCTTCCGCGCCTCGTTCTCGTCCTTCAGTTTCGTCCCTTCGCCCATGGGAAGGTCCATGACGATGCGCTGGGCGCCGACCGCCTTCTTCTTCGACATGACGCTCGCAAGGAGCTGCGGCGTCGGGTCGAGGCTCAGCGGGTGTTCCACGCGGATGATGATGTCGTCCGCGGGTGCAAGGTTCACGCCGCCGCCCCAGCACATGACGCCGCCGACCTTGCGGGTGATGCGCTTGATCTCCTCACCGTTCAACTGGACGTTGCAGAAGACCTCCATGACGTCCGCGGTTCCGGCGGCGCCTGTGACGGCGCGGCTCGACGTCTTCGGGATGAGGAGTCCCTGACTGGCCACGATGGGGACGACAAGGAGGGTGATCTTGTTCCCGGGGACTCCACCGATGGAATGCTTGTCGAACACGATGCCGTTGTCGAAATTCATCGTTTCGCCGTACTTCACCATGGACCGCGTGAGGTGCTCGATCTCCTCCATGTCCATCGATTGGATCTCAAGGCTCGTCACCCACGCGCTGAGTTCGATGTCGGAGAGGGACCCATCGACCACATCGCACACGAGGCCGTCGATGGCTTCCCGATCCAGTTTCTCCCCCCTCATCTTCGCACGGATGTGGCGGATGCTCTGGGGCTTGTCGGCGGGGCGGACATTCAGCACTTCCCCTCCTTCCAGGTCGAACCGTTCCGCGATCTCCGCGAAGATGCCGACTTCGTCCTCGGCGACCGCGGAATCGGTGGTGTCGATGATGGCGGTGATGGGTTCATCGTCCGTTGTGGACACCTTCACGCGGTCGAGGGATCGTACCCCCAACGCGGCGGCGGTCTTGTTGTGGAGGATGAGTTCGTATTTTCCGTGCTCCATCTCGAAGGTACGGACCTTGAGGTTGATTCCATCCATGGTGTGAACATCCCGTTCGGTGATTGGCACGCAACGCGTCACGAGGGCCGACGGATGTGACCTTCGACGCTGGACGGTGGAATCGCCGGCGCGTGGGGCCCCGGGGATCGGGGCGCGCCGAGGCGCAAGCCGCCATCCGGTTGCGGAATATTCCCTGTGGTGGGCTGGACATAAAAATCCATTGCCTGATGGCAAGGGCTGGACATCGCGACTCCCGAGGGTCGCTGCAACGAACCGGCGTGGGGGCGTACGAGCGCTCGGGAAGGCGGCCAGGAACGGATACCGGGTCCCTGCCGGGCGGGTATCGGCCCGACCGACAGGGCCCTTGCAACAGGGCCCCCTCAGAATCCTTGGACGACGAGGAGGAAGTCCCTGAGGCCGGGTGCGAATCCGAGGACGAAGAT
>JBFILE010000350.1:0-4254 GCA_041599855.1 Thermoplasmatota archaeon | reverse complement strand
CGTCGTGGGGCGGGCGGGTCGGCGTCCGTCGTCGTCGTGGTCGTCGTGGGGCGGGAGGGCGGGCGTCCGTCGTCGTCGTGGTCGGCGTGCGGCGGGAGGGCGGGCGTGGTCCGTCGTCGTCGTGGTCGTCGTGAGGCGGGTGGGCGAGCGCCCGTCGTCGTCGTGGGATCGTCGCGCGGGAGGGCGGGCCGGGTCCCTCGTCGTGGTGGGGTCGTCAGGCGGGAGGGCGCGAGCGGCCTCTCGTCGTCGTGCTCGTCGTGGGGCAGGTGCGCGGGCATCCATCGCCGCCGTGGGACGAGACGGCGGGCAATCCTCATCGTCATCGTCGCGGGGCGGGGCCGTGAGCATGCGCCGCCGTGGTCGTCGCGGGGGCACGCCGAGCGGCGTCCGCCCCCTCGTCGCGAACGGCAGAACCCGGGCCCCGGGCTCTTCGGAATGGATTTAAGCCGTGTGCCCATGATGCGGGCGTTCGGAGGCCTCGATATCGCCACGACCGCTGATGTGAAGGCGCAAAGCGAGGACGTTCGCCACGCCCTTCAGGAGACGCTGCAGGAGTTGCAGGGCTCATTGTCCGGCACCTTGGGCAGCGTCATTGTGGACGAGATGGGCTTCCCCCTGGCGTGGGACCTGAAGGGCGGTGCAGACCCGTCGATCATTGCGACGGCCGGAGCCATGATCTCACGCGGAGCGGATCGTTCCTCGAAGGTCCTCGATTTCGGCACCATGCGGAACCTCGTGATGACGACGGACAAGGGCTCGATCGGCATCTTCCGCGTCACGCCGCGGGTGAGCCTTGTGCTCCTGCTCCAGCCGTCCACGAACAACATCCTCGTCATGGTGGAGGTCACCAAGGCCCTGGACCGTCTGCGCGAGGTGATCCTCCCTGGCTATTGATGGGACGATGGGGCTCGTCGTGAATGTGGCGATGGTGGCAAGCGCCCTCATCTTCCTTGTCGCGGCAGTCCGTGTCACGTACGTGCTCAGCACGAACCCGGTGAGCGAACTCACCATGGAGCTCCTGTACCTGAGGGCCCGGGACCTGCGCACGCCAGCCCTTGTGATCCTTGCCGTCCTCATCGTGGAGGCGGTGCAACTCACGTTCCCGCTCCTCGTATCGCGCGGGCTCATCCGGGCATCGGCGACAGCGGACCTTGCGTCGGATGCGCTGCAGGGCTTGCTCATTGTCGTTGGGAGCGTCCTCGCGCTGCGGTTCGTGAACCTCTACGGGATGCGCGCCCTCGAATCGAGGATCTCGGGGAACCTCGAGAAGATCGCGACGCTCCAGACGCAGAAGCGGCGCGTGACGCGGCTCCAGGAAACGGATCGATCGGACGATTGAGGATGCCCGACGGGTTCCGGCACATCGGCGCGTGCCGTGCCATCCGGATACGATGCGTGCCGCCATGGCGACACTCGCGATCAGCCGTCTGCAGAACAGCAGGATTGGCGTCCGGCGGCTGCGGTGACCGTCACTCACCGGCGTAGCGCGTGTACCCGACGCCAAGGGTCGTGCACAAGCGCTCGTGCTCTTCGTCCGTGATCCACGGCACGTGGAGGAAGTCGCTCAATGCCGGATCGCTCATGCCCTGGATGCGGCCTTCCTTGACGGTGACGCCGTACGCTTCCAGTTCCGTGGGCCGGTCCACATAATGATGGGTGGGGTCGTAGAGGTCGCGACCGTCCGCGTGCTGCTTCACGTGCACGAGTTCGTGGCAGAGGTCAAGCCAGAGGCCGAGTTCGTCACCATCGCGCCAGTACGGGAGGCAGGCGTGGAGGGCGCCGTCGCCGTTGTCCACCCACATGTAGCCGTCCACGTCCACGAATTCCACGGTGACGCCTTCGAGGAACTTGACGCAGGCGTCGGCGGAGCCGAGGAGTTCGATGAGGCTTGCGCTGGTTTCGAGGCCTTGCGCGATGTCGGTGAGCCGGTGTCGGCCGGCGGCGACATCCCGATCCAATCGGAACTCCTGCACGATGCGCCGATGGCCCCGTTCCGAGATGAAGGTGTGCCCTGGCGCGTCCTGGCGGGAGCGGCGTTGTCGCGGGGCGCCAATCAACGTGCGCGATCGGACCCGTCGCGTGATCCCTTGTTGGGGAGTCTACGAAAAGGAGTGGCGGCGGGTGCGACCCGCCGCCGGGCCGGGACCGGACCGGTTTCCTGTCCTGCCCATTTGATTCCAAGGGACCGTGGGCACGCGTGCCCATGGCCCCGTGGTTTCACTTGCCGAGTTCCTTCTTCAGGGCGTCGGTGAGGGCGGGGAGCACCTTGTAGAGGTCGCCCACGATGCCGTAGTCGGCTTCCTTGAAGATGGGGGCGTCCTTGTTGGTGTTCACGGCGACGATGACCTTGGATCCGCGGATCCCGGTCGTGTGCTGGATCTGGCCGGAAATGCCGGCGGCGACGTAGAGCTTGGGCTTCACGTTCTTGCCGCTGAGTCCGATCCAGTATTCGTCGGTGAGCCAGCCGAGGTCGGTGGCGAGGGGGCGGCTGCAGCCGATCTGGCCGCCGGTCGCCTCAGCCAAGGCCTCAGCTAATTTCAAGTCCTCCTTGTTCTTGAAGCCGCGACCGGCGCCGATGACGACGGGTGCCGCTTCGATGTCGACGCCGCCGCCTCCGCGGGTCTTCTTCTCGACGACCGTGACCTTGGGCGCGGGCACGTCGACGGCGAGGACTTCCACGTTGCCGGTGCGACCGGCGTCCGCGGGGAGGGGCTCCATGGTCTTGGGCGCGATGGTGGCGACGACGACATCGGTCTTCGCGACTTCCGTCGTGAGGGCCTTGCCGCCGAGGTACATGCGTTCGAAGGCGAGGCCGCCGTCGGTCTTCTCGACCTTGTGGGCGGAGGAGATGCAGGCGGCGCCGAGGCGGGCTGCGAGGCGGGGCGCGATCTCCTTGCCGCGGCGGGTGGCGTTCACGAAGACGTGGGTCGCCCCGGACTTGGTGACGGCTTGTTCGAGGGCTGCGACGATGGGTTCCGTCGTCATGTTGCCGAGGTTCGGGTTCTCGACGACGAGGACGGCGTCGGCGCCGTGGTGGACGTATTCCTCGGGGGTTGCGACCTTTTCGCCGAGGGCGGCGACGGTCACGGAGTCGGCGACTTCCTTGGCGAGGGCGATGAGTTCGTACGCCATCTTCCGGTCGGTTCCGTACACGAGAGCGGTGGCCATTCAGTTCACGACTCCTTGCTTGACGAGGAGCTTCGCGAGTTCCGCTGCCGCTTCCTCGGGGCTGCCTTCGATGACCTGCTGCTTGCGCTCGCTCTTGGGCGCGATCGTCTTCGTGCGCTCGATGGTGGGCGTGACGCCCGCGATGCCGAGGTCGCCTGCGCCCATGACCTTCACGGGCTTGTTCTTCGCCTGCAGGATCTGCATGAGGGCGGGGAGGCGGGGCGTGTTGAGGTTCTCGAGGATGGTGAGGACGGCGGGGGTCTGGACTTCGACGGTTTCGACGCCTTCGTCCGTGTCCCGGTCGGCGCGGATGGTGGTGCCGTCGAGGGTGAGGTTCTCGGCGACGTAGGAGACGAGGGCGAGGCCGAGGTGTTCGGCGACGCGGGGGCCCATCTGTGCGCTGTGGCTGTCGGCGGATTCCTCGGATGCGAGGATGATGTCGCCGCCGCCGATCTTCTCGATGGCGGCTGCGATGATGCGGGCGTGCTCGGCGGTGTCGGCTTTCGCGAATGCGTCGTCGCGGAGGATGACGCCTTCGTCGCAGCCCATGGCGAGGACTTCCTTGAGGGATTCCTCGACCTTGGGGCCTCCGAGGGAGAGGGCGATCACTTTGGACCCGGCGTTCTTCTCCTTGAGTTGAACGGCGGCTTCCACTGCGTGCTTGTCGTAGTCGCTGACTTTGACGCCTACGCCGGAAAGGTCCGGCGCCCCTGTCTTGGGGTCGATGCGAATGGCGTCCACGTCAGGAGTCTGCTTCACGAGAACAATGATGTTGACCAAGGTCGAGTCCTCCAGCTACCCGAGGGATGGGCCGCGAAACCGTGGGTCAAAGAAATACTTTGTCGCCGGCATTTCCCCGGAGAGGGGGGATACATGCAGCGCGTGGCTCTCAGGGTGGGATACCATCGCGCGGATGGGGGCTGGTCGAGTTGCGGGCACGGTGGGGGACCGACCGGTGGGGCCGCGGCGGAGGAAAGAGGACGCCGGCGAGGACCGATTGCGGGCGGGCGTGGTCCGTCGTCGTCGTGGGCGGTAGGGCCGGCGCCGTCCGTCGTCGTCGCAGGGTGGGCGGGCGTCGAAGGGCGG
>JBFILE010000349.1:0-4281 GCA_041599855.1 Thermoplasmatota archaeon | reverse complement strand
GACCGGTCCGCGAGCCCGGCCACCCCCCCCGCAGCGCCTCCGCACGAAGGTGGCCCACCCACGTGCAGCGCTGACCGTTTGGTGGCCGTGGCCGTCCGCCGCAAACCGTTATCATGGACCCCCGGGTTCGGGCGGTCATGCTTCTGGGAGCCCACATGTCCATTCAGGGCGGCGTCGAATTCGCGCCGCAGCGGGGCGCGCAGTACGGCTGCGACGTCATCCAGATCTTCTCCAAGAACCAGCGGCAGTGGGCCGTGAAACCCTTGGGCGACAGCAGCATCGCCGGCTACAGGATGGGCATGGAGACCCACGAACTGGGCCCCACGCTCATTCATGCCACGTACCTCCTGAACCTCGCTACACCCGCGGAGGAGCAGTTCGAGAAGAGCGTGGTCGGGCTGCAGGTGGAGCTTGAGCGCGCGGACCAGCTGGGCATCCCGTGGGTCGTCTTCCACCCCGGGTCGAGCATCAAGGCGCCCACTGAATTCGGCGTGAAGCGGGTGGCCGAAGGATTGAATGAGATCTTCCGCCGCTATCCGGACGGAAACGCCATGGCCCTTCTCGAAACGAACGCCGGCGCCGGGAACTGCATCGGGGACGAGTTCGAGGAGTTGGAGGAGATCCTTGCCCTCGTGGACGACGAGCACAAGTCGCGGGTGGGGGTCTGCGTGGACACGTGCCACATCTACGTGGCCGGCTATCCCATCCACACCGCGGAAGGGTACGACGAGACGTGGGATCGCTTCGGGGAGACCGTGGGCTTCGAGCATCTGAAGGCGTTCCATCTGAACGATTGCAAGGCCGCGTTCAACTCCAAGAAGGACCGTCATGAGAACATCGGGAAAGGCACCATGGGGCCCCTCGTCTGGGAGCGGCTCATGAACGATGCCCGGTTCAAGGACCTCCCGGGCTACCTTGAGACCCCCTTGGCCGAGGAAGGGTACCCGGATGACCTCGCGTACCTGCGCGGCCTCGTGAAGTGAACCGGGACGGGGGCCTGGAGGCCCGATGGGTCCGACGTTGCTTTCCCACCGGTCCCGGGTTCGGCTGGCGCCGGTTCGGGGAATGCCCTGCGAACAACACTTAAGTGGCCCGCACCGCCGTCCGCCTCACGTGTTCCCGCGTTCCCTTGCCATGGCGACGATCCTCATCGCCACCACCGCGGCCGGTTGCCTTGGCGGACAGGACGATTCGAGCCCCGGCGAGAATGCCGTGGCCGATGATGCCGGCGCGGGGAATCCGACAGTCTTCGCGGGCGCCAACATGACTGACGCCGCGGCGAGCGAGAACGCGTCCATGGCGGCTGGCCACATGCCGCACATGCACGACTACTGGAATGGTCGGTCGCGGGTGACCGTCCTCGATACGGACATCGAGATCTCCTCCGACGACGTGATCGTCGAGACCGTGCTCGCCGCGTTCCTTGAGCAGGAATACGGACGTGTCGGCGGCGTATCCTTCACCCTGCCGGATGGTCAGGTCGTGTACGAGGGCGCCGGCCGCATGGAGATCACGGCAAGCTGGACGGACCCGTCGATCACGGGCCTCGCCTTCGCGTATGAAGCCGGCGGGATGCGGGAGTGGAGCGCGTCGCTTCCCCTCGGGAATGCCGAAACCTTTGAACTCGAGGTCAGCCCGGACATGACGGACCTGCCCCACATGACGAAGAGCCGCTGGAACTTCCTCTTCCACCCCGACACGACGCCCGGTGTCGCGGCCGGCACCTTCCACCTCACCATCGACATCGTGAAACTCCGCGACATCAGCGCCTTCCCCGGGCACCCGGAACTCTTCGACGGCAAGCCGGAGAAGGTGCTCCTCGACGCCAACGGACGGAGTTCCCAGGTGAGCTACGTGAAGCGCATCCCGAACCTCGCGCTCACGGGTGAATTCGGCGAGAACTGGATCACCCCCACGGAACTCGTGCCCTTGGAAACGAAGGCGATCCGGGTCGATGTCAACGTCACGAAGGCGGAAGCCAGCGCGGGTCAGGTTTCCGAGATCCGCCTCTACTACCTCACGGCAGCGTCGTCCAACGCGATCCGCGCCGAGGAGATCGCCGGGTCCTTCGACAGCGGGTGGATCGCGTACGCACTCCCGGTCTCAGGGGATGACGTGGACAGCCCGTATGCCCCCGAGAGCCAGTGGCGTATCCTCGTGGAAGCCGCAACCACGGTCACGGGGGCCGAGCGCACCTGCGGCGGCTGCGTGGACACCGACATCGAGTTCCATGTGCGCGTGACCGCGTACGATCACGACATGCCGGAACCTGCGGAGTGAGCGCAGGGCCGACCGCGGTCAGACGACCCAGACCAGGTACACGGTCATGTACCCGGCCGTGGCGCCGACGTGGGCGAGCACCGCCGGCCACACACTTCCGCTCCATTCCCGCAGCGCAGCCCAGGTCAGGCCGCCGATGAAGACCCCCGCGGTAAGGGGACCCGCCGCAACGGGGTCGCCAAGGAGGGAGGAAATCGTGTAGTAGTGGTAGCTCGCGAACAACAGCGTCGCGAGGAAGATCGCGTTCCTCCGGCTCGTGCGGCCCACGGGCAACCGCGAGTGGAGCCATCCGCGCCAGAACAGTTCCTCGGCCACGCTGTTCCCGACGAGCATGTACAGGAACACCGCGAATGCCGCGGACGCGGGAACGCCCCACGCGCTGAGGTGGGTGCCCACGGTCGCGGCGTGGACGTCCACGTCGACGAATGGTGCCATCGCGGCCATGCCGCCGACGATGGCGACGAATGTGCCGACGCCCAGGCCTGCGCCCAGGGTCAGCGCAAGGCGGCCGCCGGACGTGTGCGCCCCGAAGGATTCGGCCAGTGCGCGCCATGATCTCGGACCCGTCATCGCGGTATGCGAGGCGGGGAGGACGATGCAGAGGAGCACGTGGTACGTGACGAATGCCACGAGGACGCTTCCGGTGGACGCGAGGCTCGCAACCACCGCAAGCGGGGCGCCCACCGCGGGCACCATGGCGCCCAGCGGGATGGCGTGCGCGGCGGGTGCCCGGTTATCCACTTCGGTGCTCATTCCTGGGCGCGACAAAGCGGCGATTCCCGTTCAAGGTACCGGTTGATGCCGATCACGGCAATTTCGGACGCGTACTCGGAGATGCGGCGGAGGCTCCATGTGAGGGCCCGGATGCTCGCGACCACGAGGGGGTCGTCGTACTTCTTCACGGCCATGGGGAGGATGTCGCCCTCGAGTTCCTCCACCTGCTTCTTCGTCTCGATGGCCTTGTTCGCAAGGTGCATGTCGTGGCTGAAGATGCAGGACAGCGAATCGGCAACGACGCTTGCCGCAAGGTCACTCGCCCGCCGGATCTTCCGCACGATCGCAGGGTCGAGGGTGGTCCCGGAGTCGAAGATGCGGATCACGTTGTTCGCGATCGAATTCGCATAGTCCGCGATGGTCTCCAGATTCTTCATGATCAACCGGTTCCCGAGGATCGGGAGGGCATCGTGGATGCCGATCTTCTCGGCAAGCTGCGGGTCGCTCTGCGCCGTGAGGAGGAGACGGAGGCCGAGCCAGTAGATCATGTCCGCCTCGTCCTCCCGGTCCCGGGCATCCTCGGCGAGTCGCCGGTCGCCGCGTTCCAGGGCTTCGATGGCCTCCTTTTGCATGGTGGACCCGATCGTGTACAACCGCTTCATCACGGTCTCCATCGGGAAGCGACTGGGGTCGATGGAGCATTGGAGCTCGATCTCGTCCGGGGTCTCCAGCATGATGCCGAGGCCCATGAGTTTCCCGACCGCCGTCCGCACCTCGTGGATGTGCTCGCTCTTGATGCGCTTCTTCGCCTTGATGCGGATGTGGTTCCGGCCGATCACGTAGTTGCCGACCACGACCCGCGCGAGCATGTTCGGTTCCGTGCAGAGGTCCGCGTTCACGAGATACACCCGGTCCACCCGATTCATCTGGGTGTCCTTCCATGTGTTCGGGAAGATGCGGAGGGATCCGTCCTTCAGGTTGTCGAAGAGGAGGATGTCACCCTTCCCGACGCCGTGGGCTTCCACCCATTCCTTGGGGAGGGAGACGCTGAGGGTGGACGCGCCGACCTTCTGCACTTTTCGGGAATCCATACTTTCACGCGCCTGTAGGTACCGGATCATTCCCATTCGGTTATCTACGTATGGGCGGGGCGGAGGGCAAGGGTGGTGGTGGAATACGAAGGGGGTGCCTGTCCCACGATGACTACGACAGTGAAGGCACGTGCACCTGCCCGCCCGCCCGTCTGCCTTCGTTTCTTGCGCCTCCGCGCGCCCTCCGCGCTCTCCG
>JBFILE010000348.1:0-4282 GCA_041599855.1 Thermoplasmatota archaeon | reverse complement strand
GGCGGGTGGCACGTGTGCGCGCTGCTCGCGTCCGGCAACGTCGACTGCTGGGGCCACACCTGGTATCGTCAGACCGTGGACTACCTCGGCGGCGACGCCATTGCCGTCAGCGCGGGAATCTATCACACGTGCGTGTTGCTCGCGTCGGGCAACGTCGACTGCTTCGGCACCGATGTTGGCGGGCAGACTGCGGACTATCTGGGTGGCGACGCCGTGGCAGTCAGCGCGGGTGTCACGCACACGTGCGTGCTGCTCTCGTCGGGCAACGTCGACTGCTACGGCGAAAATGGGGATGGCCGGGCGGACGACTACACGGGCGGAGACGCCGTCGCCGTCACCGCGGGATTTGAACAGACCTGCGTGTTGCTCGCGACGACCACCGTCGACTGCTACGGCGGGAACACGTACGGCCAATCGCAGGACCACGTGGGCGGAGTTGCCGCAGTCAACGGGATTTTTCTCCACTCGTGCGCGTTGCTCTTGACGGGGAGCGTCGACTGCTACGGTTACAACCATCAATGGCAGGCGCCGGACTACGTCGCCCTCGGCTCGAACGTCTCGTAAGCATGGATGAGCCCGGAACGGGCTCGTCCGCGTTGGCAGCGTGAGGGATCCAATCCGCCGTGGAGGCACCAGTTTCCATGGCGTGAGCTTGCCCCTTCACGCCTGCCAACGCATACACAGTCCGGACACGGCATTTATACCGGTTTCGTCTAGCAGCGAAATGTGAACCGTCCGCGTTTCCGATCCGTTATCGCCATCCTGATCACCTTCACCCTCGCCGCATCGATTGCGCCGCAGACGAGCGCAAGCCCCGAGACGGGGAGCACGTGCATGGAGGACAGCTATGTCGGGCTTGTCTCCTATCTCACCCCCGTCCCCGCGGCATGCTACGGCACGTTCGCGGCCACCGATGTCAGCGCCGGCGGGTACCACACGTGCGTGTTGCTCACGACGGGCAACACCGAATGCTACGGCCAGAACTATCTGCATGGCCAAGTTCACGACTACGCGGGCATGGACGCCGTAAGCGTCAGTTCGGGCGACCACCACACGTGTGTGCTGCTCTCGTCCGGCAACATCGACTGCTGGGGCGCGAACCCTGACGGCCGTGCGGCGGACTACCTGGGCGGAGACGCCATTGCGGTCAGCGCGGGCGGGGCCCAGTCGTGCGCGTTGCTCACGTCGGGCAACGTCGACTGCTGGGGCTACTACTGGTGGGGCATGTCGAACGACTACCTGGGCGGCGACGCAATCGCCATCAGCGCCGGCGCCACGCAGACGTGCGCGTTGCTCTCGTCGGGGAACGTCGAGTGCTGGGGCGCGTATCACCGCATCTGGCAATGGACGGATGATTACCTTGGCGGCGACGCCGTCGCCGTCAGCGCGGGCGGGACGCACATGTGCGTGCTGCTCTCGTCCGGCGACGTCAAGTGCTTCGGCGACAACCAGCACGGCCAGGCGACGGATTATCTCGGCGGGAACGCCGTAGGCGTCAGCGCGGGCTACGCGCACACGTGCGTGTTGCTCTCGACGACCACCGTCGACTGCTACGGCGCGAACGACTACGGCCAGGCAGCGGACTCGGCGGCCGGAGTGGCCACTGTCAGCTCGGGCATGTTCCACACGTGCGTGCTGCTCCTGACGGGCAGCGTCGACTGCTACGGCAGGGACGATGATCTGCAGTCGGCGGACTACATCGCCCTCGGCCCGAGCCTCCCGTAGGCGGGACTACACCTGCGGGTTGGTCCTGGATCGCAGCGTGAGGTGTGTCGGCGCCTGCCTTCACGGCATGGCTCGCGTTGGCCCCCCTCACGTGCAGGCCAGGGACTCGCGACGGTGCAACGGCATCCTTGTGGGCATTCACGCCCCAATTGCGGCGGGGGCTCAACTCCCGCCGCCGACCTTCTGTTTTTCTTGAACCTCCGGGCATCGGCACAAGGCGGGATTGCCGCGGACAACGATTCACCCTGATCCGATGGAATGGCTTCGAAGCATCTTCGGCCCCATGCCATCGCAGGGCCGCCGCCATCCGCACGGGAATCCGATTGCAGGGCCTCCGGTAACATCATGAGCGCTCCCGCCATCTCGTCGCCATGACCCGATCCATCCTTCTTCCGACCCGTCAAGTGCGCCCCATGGATCACGGCGCCCTCCGCCTCCTTGACGAGACCACCGCCCACGCGAGGGCGATGTTCTCCATTTTCACCCGGTTGCCCGAGGAAGGAATGGGTCGCATCATGGCGGCGGCGATGACATTCATGCGTCGCTGGTCCGTGGAGATCGTCCTTGTCGTGGGCGAGAAGGGACCCATCTCGTTCGGTGACCTGTCGCGCATCCTGGGCGGACTCCCCAGTGGAAGCCTGACGCCACGGCTGCGCGACCTTGAAGCCAAAGGCATCCTCGCGCGCACGCCGGCGGGGGACGCGCAGGGCCGCGTGCTCTACTCACTCACACCCGCGGCGCAACCCCTTGCGGATGCCTCATACACGCTTACCTTGGGGAAGGCGTACCACCATGCGTGCGTCCGCGGCGCGGATTGGGCCCTGCCACTCCCCACCCTCGACCCGCCCGCGCAAGTTCGGGTCGAACCCAGGGACCTCGGCGTCCACGCAAAGCGGTACATCACCTCGGCGACCGCATTCCGCGCGCAGCACGCGGCAACGAGCACAGAGGGCGAGTTCGAGGAAGCCATCGAGACGGCGCGACGCTATTGCATCGCGTGCACGCGCAAGTGGCATGCTGGAGTCCTGTGGACACTCGCGACGCAAGGCCCCCTCACCTTCGGCCAGTTGAAGGGCATGACCGGCGCGGGTGACGAGGCGTTGTCGACAGCGCTTCGGGGACTCGCGGAACTCCGGAATGTGGAACGCGACGAGCAGGACGCGTCGCGCGCGTATCGGCTGGCCCCCTTCGGCTACTTCGACATGAGCCTGGGAATGGGGTCCGTGTTCGTGTACGACACCATCCAAGCCACGATCGAGGGCCGCTCCCCATTGGTTGCGTAGACTGCTTGAGTCCATTCGCGCACGAAGTGGGTTGAGAACCATTGGACTCCGGACCGATCGATCCACTTTACGACCCATCTCCTGTTGCATGACGCCGGGCACACCCTTTTTCATCCCGATGGGCCTGCCCCACCCATGCCTCCCGCCGCCAGCCTGCGTGCCATCGGCAACACGCCCCTCGTCGAACTCCTGCACCTTCGCCCCGAGGGCGGGGCGCGCATCCTCATGAAGGTCGAAGGCGGCAACCCCACGGGGAGCATGAAGGACCGCATGGCCCTCGCCATGGTGGAAGGCGCCCGCTCGGAGGGCCGCCTTGCGCCCGGTCATCCCGTGGTGGAACTCACGGGCGGCAGCACCGGCGCGAGCCTGGCGTTGGTGTGCAGTGCCCTCGGGCACCCGCTGACAATCGTCACGAACGACGCGGTGGCGCGGGAGAAGATCGACATGACACGCGCCCTCGGCGCCACGGTCGAGGTCATTGCGACGCCCGAAGGCAAGGTGCATCCCGGCCTTGTCCCTGAGATGCGGGCCCGTGTCGAGGCGATCGTGAAGGAGACGGACGCGTTCTGGACGGACCAGTTCACCAACAGGCATCAGATGGACGGATACGAGGCCTGCGGGGCCGAGATCCTCAGGGCGTGTCCCGATGTCACCCACTTTGTCCAGGTGGTCGGCACCGCCGGCTCCTCCATGGGGGTTTCCCGGGCGCTTCGGGCCGCTCGACCCGACATGCATGTGACCCTCGTGGAGCCTGCGTCGTCCCCGTGGCTCTCCGAAGGGCGCGGTGGATCCCACGGCGTCGAAGGCACAGCGGGCGTCGCCTCGCCGCCGCTCCTTGACCGCGCATTGTACGATCAGGTCATCGCTGTCGATGAGGACGAATCACGGGAGATGGCGCGGCGCCTTGCCCGCGAGGAAGGGGTGTTCGCCGGGACGAGCACAGGGCTCAACCTGGTGGCGGCTCGCCGCGTTGCAGCGACCCTTCCGGCGGATGCGGTTGTGGTGACCCTCGCGGTGGACACGGGGCTGAAATACCTCGCAGGGGACCTGTACCGCAGCTGAGACCCCATCCGCGTCGTGGAACGGGCCGCTTCGCGGGGAGGAATGACGCGCGTCGGCGGTCCGCATGTCCGGGTCGGCATCCGCTGCGAATCCACATGGCCGCACTTCGGCTCCTGCCACACTCGGGCCCGGTCAGATCCCCCGGCGACGCACGACGAGCGCCCCGGCAAGGAGCACGAGAAGCCACAGGGGCGCGGCGATTCCGGGCGTTG
>JBFILE010000347.1:0-4287 GCA_041599855.1 Thermoplasmatota archaeon | reverse complement strand
GCCGGTCATCACGTTCTCCGTCATCACCTCCCTCGCGTTGTTCCTTCGTTGGCAGGCGTTGCCGTTGAGCAATGAGCTTCTTGCCGAGGATCCGTACACCCACGTCATCTTCGCCCGCCAGTACATGGCGGACGGATATCTCCACGGCTGGAGTTGGCATTCGCCGGCGCCCCTGTACTACCCCGGATTGACCGGTCTGCACGGAGCATTCTCCCTGCTGACGGGTATCCCTGCAAACCTCGTTGCCAAGTGGAGTGTAGTTCCCCTTGCCGGTCTCGCGGTTGCCGGCATGTTCCTTGCCGGATTCCGACTTGGCGGCCTGCCGGCGGCCATTGCAACCGGCTTGTTTGCCGCCATCGCTCCCGAGCATGTGTTCCGAAGTGTCTTCTTCACACCCACCGTCCTTGTCCTTGCCTTGATTCCGGTATTCATGTGGACCACGGTTGAGGTCATGCGCGGAGGCCGGGCATGGGTCGGCATCGCGCTTCTTGCCGGAGTGGCGTTGACGCTGTCCCACGCCAAAGTCGCCCTCTTCGTGGTTGCCGCGATGTTGATTTTCGTGCCTGCACGCCTTATCCTGCTCAATGGATCGCGGCAGGCGGTCGCATGGGGTGGACGAGCCCTTGTTCCGCTCTCGGCGATGACTTGGATCCTTGCGATCTTCGTCGACTCGCGCGGCCTTGGGTCCGGACCCCGGAACGGCGCCGTCGCGCTTGCGCTCGTGGGCTGCTTCAGCTTGTTCGCAGACTTCCTGATCGAACGGGTTTCGCCCGATCAACGAACCGAACCCGGCGCCAGCCAACATCGCGGAGACGGCTCGGTCCTCGCCCGGTCCCGCGGCACCCACGCCGGTCTCGCCCTTCTGACCGCCCTCCTTGTGGGGGGCCTCTTCATGCTGGACGCGCCGCAGCAGGCCCTCGGACTCCGCGCGACTACCCTCGTCGTGGAATGGGGCGCCTTCGCCGTGGCGGCCGCAGCGTTCGGGCTGTTCATGGGGTTGGCATTCATGGCGGCGGGAGGATTGCGGAACCGCCTGCACGTTCCCAGCGATGCCTTGCGCGGCCCGGTTGGATGGATCATGTCAGCGGCATTGGCAGCCGGCGCCGCTGCCGTCGTGTTGCCCGGGATCGGGTCGCACGTCGGGATCGACCTGGCGTTGGCCGCACCGGATGACCCGGCACTGGTGCACGTGAACTACGTCCACATGATGGGCGCGGGCCTGCTCGTATTCGCCGGCCTCGGCCTGCTGTTCCTGCTGCCGCGACGGAGTGATCTCGGAATCATGGGATTGTGCCTGGGTGCCGTCACCGCGCCATTCACGGTTGCGGGACTCACCGGTTACTGGCATGTGCCCCACCGAACCATGCTCTACGTGGTGCTGGCCGCGTGTTTCCTCGCCGGAGGAGGGGCAGCGGGTCTTGCGCGGATCGCCACAAACTGGAGCGCGGCCAAGGACGGGGCGATGCGGTCGCCCCATCCGGGGTTACGGAGCCGCCCATCGGCGGGACCCGGTTCGATCGCGATGGCCCTCATCCTGCTCGCACCGGCCGCTGCGGCTCTCCCTGCAATGGACAACCGGTACGACTGGTATTCGTTGTTCGACGCCGAGGAATTCGCGCTCCTCGAGTCGGTCGCGGGTGGCGTCCACCATGAGCGGGTGATCACCACCGATTGGCGGGCAAGTCTCGTCATGAAGGCAACGGCACCGGCCCCTTGGCGGGTGTATCCCTCGGCCGAATTCTTCACGAACCCGGCGGCGCGGGAGCGGATCCTCGCCGAGCCGCACGGGGGAACGAAGGAGATCTATGTCATCGTGGACACCGGACCGGAAGCGTCGAAGGAGCTCGCGGCCGCCGCAACGGCCCCCGATGGATTCCAGTCCGACCCCCGGTTCACCCGGGTTGGCGCCGCCGGAGACGTCGTCGTCTACCGCACGAAGGCCTCGTGACGAGCCACAACGTCGGGGCGGGCCTCCACTGGACCGACGGGTCCAAGTCCAACACGCGCTGGATGGTTGTCGAATCCGCCGCTCCATGCGACGACCCCACACGGCCACTACCCTCTCGTTTCTTATACTTCCTGCGCATCCCGGCGCCCGTCAGGTTAGTCCCGTGTACTCGAAACTGGTTCCCCCGGTCCGCAAATCATTCGCTGTTCGCTCCGCCGGCTCAGCCGCCCCCATGAGCGAATTTCCGCTGCAGAGAGGCGCGAAGCGCCTCTTGACGCACCGTCCGATTTCCACCGACCGCGGCGCGTGATGCCGCACCGGCCCCGATCCGCTCACCGCGGCGCCATCGGCCCGCGATCCGGGCGCCGAGCAATCGTGGCTTCGCCCCTTCCTCGATTCCCACGAGTTCGACGCCCCCGCGGATGCCGGGGGCGGCCGGGCATCACCTTCACTGACCTTCTGTGCGCCAGCTACACCGCGAAGTCCCGGGTCGATCGTGGCCGGCTACTGCGCGCGTCCGGAATCACTCATGCCGGGGCGCCGCGACATCCGACCGGGCGCAACCGGTGCCGGGGCTCATGATCCGGGCGCAATGGCGATCACCGCCGCGACTGCCGCACCCGCAGCGCTCGGGAGCAGGGACTCTGCCTGCTGATTGGCGAACCCCCATCCGACTCCTGCGAACACCCCGATCTGGAACGCGCCGATACCGGGGCCCTGCGCGGCAAACAACGCACCCGTCAGGAGCGCGGTCGCGAACAACGCCCCCGCACGACCCGCGTGTGCGCCGAGAATTCCAAGCAGCGGGCCGCGGATGAGCCACTCCGCGGCAAGGACCACGACGAGCACGAGAAGGACCGGCCCTGCCGCCAGTTTCAAGCTTGGCAGGATCGGAAGGGCAGGAAATCCGCCCAGGTCAGCGGCGGACCGCCCCACCACGACGCCGACTGCTGCTGCACCGATCGCCCATAGCCACCCGGTGCCCACCGGGAGTCGCATGAGGCTGACCCGGGTGGACGGATTGACGGCAAATGCCACGACAATGCTGGCTACGAAGATGACTGCGCCGGCGAGCGTGAGGGCGGTGAATTGGACTCCCGCACCGGGAATGAGCAGGTAACAGGCTTCCGGAATGATCGCCATGGACAATGCCAAGAGCAGCCCCCACTGCGGCCGCAGGCGGTGGATCGCGACCAACGGGAGGATAGCCGCCAACACCACCAGCCACGCCGAGTGGCGAAAGTCGGAGATGCTTGCGATTGCCGCGGCCATCAGGGTGCCCGCGAGGGCCGCCTGGATTTTTGTGATTCCGAGGGGGTGGCCGTTCGGATCGGGCATGTCCTTGCGGAACTCCATCGGATCCGGTTCTTCCACCGCCATGGGCACTCATGACGAAGAGCCACGTCGTCGGCTTCAGGTTGCCGGAACGGACCCGACCAATGACGAAGGGTACCGCAATACCGGTCGCCGTTCAACAAGGACGCATGGCCGTCGCGCCGGTCCGGGAGGATGAACGGCCAAACCCGGGCGCGACCCCGGCCGTCGTGCCCCGAGGGCCCTGCTGGTCGAACCTCCACCTCGGTGCGAATGTCGGGGACGCTCGCGCGCCACCACTCGAGACGCTCTTGAAGGCCCACACGATCCACTGGAAACTTACCCATGCTACGCTACCCATGCAACCACCATGCTGCATCGATGCATGCCCACCACCGGTGCCGTTCATATACATCCTCGTGTTTGCCGCGCTTCGAGAGGTTGGCACCTTGTTTACAGAAACGCTGTCCCCGGCGCGTAATGACACCGCGGATCGTCGGTCGGCCCCGGCAGCCAAGAACACTCCAAAGCTCGCTCCGATGAGCGAATTCCCCCTGCGCGGTGGCATCATGCGCGTGCGCACCCACCGCCCGATTTCGCGCAAATCCACGAAGTGATCCCCCGCCGGGTCCGAACCCACGCACTTCTGTACCACAGTACATTCCCCTCGCCATTCTTCCGCCCCGCCCCAAGGTTCGAGGAATGTCAGAGGATCTGGGTTCTCTCCTGCGTGAGGTACGATCATCGAATGTGGATGCCGTGGCCGAGCCGGATTTCCGGTGTCCCGGCTGGCGCCATGCGAATGCTGACGGACCTGCCAACGCCAAAGGGCCCAAAACAACTCCTGCGTCTCCGGGCCCGACCTCGACGCGTCCTGTCCGTCCGGTGACCTTCGCTCCCGAGCCACCCGGTTCGAGCGCCCAGCCGGACAACCCCCCGTCCGCGGACCCCGCCACACCCTTCACCCCGGTCCACCCCCCGCGCGCGTTCGCCACCGTGGCCCTCTGCGACCTCCTCAGCCTCAT
>JBFILE010000346.1:0-4300 GCA_041599855.1 Thermoplasmatota archaeon | reverse complement strand
GGCACGTGCGACGGACGCGACGGCAATGCCAGGCATCGCTGCACGGATGACCATGGCACGTGCGACGGACGCGACGGCAATGCCAGGCATCGCTGCACGGATGACCATGGCACGTGCGGCGGACGCGACGGCAACGCCGGGCGTTGTTGCAGGGATGGTCATGGCCGGCGGGACCGGGGCGCCGGCGATGGTTGCGATCATGCGCCCGGCAGGGCAGGGGTCCGGAAGCATGGGATCGGGCCTCAACAGGGGTCGTTCAATCCGGCCCGATTCCCAAGGCGTCGGACAGGGACCGGGCCGCCCGCAACTTCGCCATGGCGCGTTCAAGCGCAAGGGCATCGTCGCCGTGGATCGCCCGCGCGTCCGCCGCGCCCCCCGCCGTCAACGCCGCACGCACACTCAGGTACGTGAGGACGGCCCGCGATTCCTGGGCATTCAGGAATCCATCAAGGGCCGGCATCACACCTGCCGCCAGCGTGGCGCCGTTCGCCACTTCCGTGGAACTTCCGCATGCGAGGCAACGGCCAAGCGGGTCAAGGAGAAGGGGCGGCAGGGTTCCGCACCCGCCATGGCAGATGAACAGATCGGATTTCGTGAGCATGGCGTCACCGTGCCCGGCGCCTTCACCCCGGGATTCTCCCCCCGTGAACGATGCCCCGCTTCAACATGTCGGCTACCAACCCCCCTTCGACACGAAGCAAAGGGGTTCCCGACACGCGGAGTTCGAGGGTTGTACGCGACACCTTTTTCCAAGGATCCGACGCCACCCGGCAAGCTGCCACTCCAAAGGGAGGGAGGTTGACGTCATGCCCATCGTCCAAGTACTCACGCCTGAAGCTGTAGTTGATCCTGCGCGCCCGCTCCTTGGCCAGAACGCCCTGGTCACAGGGGCAAGCCGCGGCATCGGACGCGCCATCGCAATCGGCCTGGCCAAGGCAGGGGCGAATGTCGCCATCAATTGTCGAGCGAGCAGGGAGGATGCGATGCGCGTCGCCGCGTCCGTTGAGGACCTCGGCGTGGAATCGTGTGTGATCCCGGGCGACGTCCGCGACCCCGCATCACTCGACGGGATCCGGGACGATGTCCATGCGCACCTCGGCCCCGTCCGCATCCTCGTGAACAATGCGGGAATCAACCGGGACACGCGCTTCCGCAACATGGACGCGGACGCATGGGACCAGGTCATCGACACGAACCTCACGAGCGTGTTCCGGGTGACGCGCGCGTTCCTTGACGACATCACCGCATCGCCCGGCGGCCGCATCATCTCCATCGCGAGTTTCGTCGGGCAGCGCGGGAACTTCGGGCAGACGAACTATGCCGCATCCAAGGGCGGCATCATCTCCTTCACGCGCGCGCTCGCAGCGGAACTCGCGCGGGACGGCTGCACCGTGAACGCCATTGCGCCCGGGTTCATCGAGACCGACATGCTGGCGAATGTTCCGGAGCGCGTCCGCGACAAGCTCCTTGCGGAGATCCCGATGCGCCGATTCGGCCGCCCGGATGAAGTGGCCCACGCGGTCGCGTTCCTCGCCGACCCCCGGAGCGCGTACGTGACGGGTGAGATCCTCAACCTGAACGGCGGCCTGTACATGGGATGACCACGGGCACCGGCCGGGGGCGGGTCCGGACCGCCGCGGCTCGCCTGTCCGAGGGGCCTGCGGCGCGACCTGCACCCCGGCACGTGCCGAAGCCCCGCGCAGCAGCCCACGGCGCGACCAAGTCCCATCCCTTTTTCTGCCATCCCGGCGTAGACCCCGAACGGAGATCATCGTCCCTTGGCCCTGTCCGACCCGGTGTGGCTCATTGCGCTCAAGCTCGGCGCAGTCCTTTTCCTCGTGTTCCTGAACGGGTTCTTCGTGGCTGCGGAGTTCGCCATCGTGAAGGTGCGCGCGACCCAGCTTGCGACCCATGAGAGCGCCGGCAAGGCCAGTGGCCGCCGCGCCCAGAACATGGTCGAGCACATGGACGCCTACCTCTCTGCGACCCAGCTCGGCATCACCCTCGCGAGCCTCGGCCTCGGGTGGATCGGGGAACCCGCCATCGCGACCCTTGTCGAGCCGATGATGGCGAGCTTCGGCGTCACGTCGGCGACCGTCGTCCACTCGGCATCCTTCGCGATCGCCTTCGGGCTCATCACGTTCCTCCACATCGTGTTCGGCGAACTCGCCCCGAAAAGTCTCGCCATCCAGAAGCCGCGGGGCGTCACCCTCGGAGTGGCCCGGCCGCTCCACATCTTCTACCTCATCTTCAAGCCGGCCATCGTGGTCCTGAACGGGACCGCGAACCTGTTCCTGCGCGCCGTCGGCATCGAGCCCGTGAGCGAGAGTGCCCGCGTCCACAGTGAAGAGGAACTCCGCCTCATCCTCGCAGAAAGCACGGAGGGGCGCGCACTCCCCGAGGAACGGGCTGCCGTCCTCATGAACGTCATGCAACTTGCTGAACTCCAGGCAAGGAACGTGATGACGCCGCGCCCGCGCATGGTCATCCTCGATGCGAGCAAGACCTTCGAGGAGAACCTTGAGACCGCGGAAACCAACGGGTATACGCGGTACCCGCTCATCGACGGCACCCTCGACAACGTCATCGGCATGGTGCACCTCCGCGACCTCATCACCCTCGCCCGCTCCCCCACGAAGCACCGGGACATCCAGACCATCCGCCGCGACATCCACGTGGTGCCGTCCACCCTCAGCGCGGAAGCCCTCCTCCGGGACATGCTTGCGAAGGGGCGCCACATGGGCATCGTGGTGGATGAGCACGGTGGCACCGCCGGCGTGGTCACCCTGGAGGACGTCTTCGAGGAATTGTTCGGGGACATCCGCGACGAATTCGACGAGAGTGCCGAGGCGCTGTACCGCAAGCTTGGCGAGAATCACTACGTTCTCGACGGCGCGCTTCCCCTCCACGAAGCCGAGGACGTCCTCGGCATCGCCATCGAGAGCGAGGAGGTCACGACCATCGGCGGTTTCGTCATTGAGATCCTGGGCCACCTGCCGACCCGCGGGGAACGGTTCGACCTGGGAACCTACAATGCCGTGGTCCGCGACGCGGACCGGCGGCGGGTTCGACTCGTCGAAGTGTGGCTCGCCGAAACCGGGGAGTAGGCATCAGCGACCCGCCGGGGGCGGTCCCACCCCGCCATGCCAACGGGCCGTGGCGCATCGGCGCCCCAAGGGGCTGAGAGGCGCAGGAAGGAAAGGAGGGATCCATTGGACGCTGACGTGATCGTCATCGGGGCAGGCGCGGTCGGAGCAGCAACGGCGCTCCCCCTCGCGCGCGCCGGCCATCGCGTCATCATCCTTGAGAAGGAGAGCGGCCCGGCACTCCACCAGAGCGGCCGGAACTCGGGCGTCATCCATGCCGGATACAACTTGAAGCCGGGCAGCGTGAAGGCACGGTTCTGTGTCGAGGGGAACCGGCGGCTCCGTGCATACTGCGAGGCGCGCGGCATCGCCATGCACCCCGGCGGCATCCTCGTCGTCGCGCAGCATGACGCACAGGAGAACGTCATCCGCGAGCTTGAAACCCGGGCGCGCGCGAACGGCGTGGCGGCTCGAGTGGTGGACGAAGCCGGGATCCGCGAACTCGAACCCGAGGCGCGGGGCATCGCGGGGCTCCATGCGCCCGACGCGGCGTCGTTCGATGCGCGGGCGTACGTGCATGCGCTCACGGGCGACGCCATGGCGGCCGGGGCCGACATCCTGTACGATGCCAGGGTGCGGCGGATCGATGATCCCAGCATGCCGGAGGGCGGTCCGTCGGCGGCCGGGACGGATGCGGCGGGCGTCCGCGTGCATACGTCCCACGGAACCCTGTCGGCGCGTGTCATCGTGAACGCTGCAGGCCTCCATGCGGACCGGGTGGCGGCGGCCCTCGCAAAGGACGTGCGCGTCATCCCATTCCGCGGCTATTATGCCGAATTGAGACCGGCCCGGCGCGGCCTCGTTCGAAGCCACGTGTACGCGGCGCCCGACCTGTCGTTCCCGTTCCTCGGCGTCCACCTGTCGCGGCGGGCGGACGGACGGGTCATCGTGGGGCCCGGCGCGATGCTGGCGTTCGGGCGCGAAGCGTACCGGTTCCGCAGCGTGAACCCGCGGGACCTTGGCGGGACTCTCGCTTGGCCCGGGTTCTACCGGATGATGGCGGATCGGCGATTCCTTCGGCTTGCGCAATCCGAATTGTCGAAAAGCCTTCGGCTCCGCGGCATCTGGAAGGAGGCGCATGCCCTCGTGCCCGCCGTGCAACCCGGGGACCTTGTGCGATCGTATGCCGGGAACCGCGCGCAGCTCGTCCGCCG
>JBFILE010000345.1:0-4312 GCA_041599855.1 Thermoplasmatota archaeon | reverse complement strand
GTCGCCGTCGCGGACCGCGGCGGCGCCGACCCGGGGCGCGGGCAGGGTCGTCGTGAGGGTCGTGACGGTGCGGCTTGCGGGATCAAAGCGCAGGATGGCGAGGCTGTCCCCGGTCCACGTGGTGCCGCCCGCGATGGTGGCCCGGTTGCCGTCGAAGGCGACGGCGGCGCGCGAGAGCGGGAAGGGGAGTTCGGCCACCTTTTCCACGGTCCGCGTCACGGGGTCGTGGACGAGGATCGCGCTCGTCGGGGCGAAGGCGCCCGTGGGGTCCCGGGTCTCGCCACCGAGGATGTACGTGCATCCGGCCGGGCACGCGAGGGTGGGGCGAGGATCATGGAATGCGCCGGCGTGGCGCAGGGGCTTGGGAAGGAATGCGATGGGCCCGGCAATGGTGTCGAGGAGCGGGTCGTACGTGAGGATGGAGGATTGGGCCGTGTCGGAGACGAAGCCGTCGGAGGCGGACGGCGTGCCGCCGAGGATCACGACGCGGGTGCCCGTCCAGACGCCGGATGCGCCCTCCCGGGACGACGGAATCGTGGCCGCGCGGGTCGTCACCTTGTCCTGCGCCGGATCGTAGGAAAGGATGGTGCGGTCGTCCGCGCCGCCGAGGAGGATGGCTTCGCTCCCGGTCCACGTGGCGGTCATGCCATCGCGCGGTGCCGCAAGGGTCGCGCCAAGGACGCCGGGCAGGGTCGTGAACATGGTGTCATCCACGTCCATCGGCATCCCGTGCTCCGGGACGCGGAGGGCGACGTGGCGCGCGATGGCGCCGGCAAGCTCCTCCTGGACGAGGATGCGCGCGGCGTCGATGGCGCCTTGCGACGTCGCCGTGGTGAGGGCGAGTTGGGCGTCCGCGAGGGCGTCGAGATCCGCCGCCGTGAACAGCGAGGTCCACGGGAGGGTCGGGGTCGTGCCCGCCGCGGGTTCCGCGCACGTGTCGCTCCAGGGCCACAGCGTCACGGCTTCCGTGAGGGTGGTGTCGTGGACGGCGGCCTCGTGGTCCGGTTGGCGCGCGGAGCACGTGAGGAGCCGCGTCCCCGTGACCGGAATGTCCTCCGTGAGGAGGCGGACCTCGGGGCACGTGGTGGCGCGCGCCGGTGCGAGGGCGTCGCGGGCATCGTCCGGCGTGGCACTTGCCACGATGTCGCAGCGCAGGACGGCGGTGCCTGCGTGATGGACGCGTGCGGCAGCCGCCGGGTCCGCGGGCGGGGCAGGCGTCGCATCGCCGGCCGCGGTGGCCCGTGGCGAGTCTTCGTGGTGAGGCCGGGTCGTCTTCTTGAACAATGTGGCGTCGGGGCCGTGGATGCGGTCGAAGGTCGCGTGCATCGCGTCCGTCGGCAGCTTCTGCCGCCATGCGCTGAGGGCCTGATCCGTGTCGCTCGTTTCCCAAGTGATGGCGAGCGCGTAGTCGAAGCCGCGGGGCATGGCGTCGCAGGCGGTCGTGGCCGCATCCGCCAGGTGGCGCGTCGTCCGGCAGAGGATGAGGGTCGTCCAGTCCTGGTCGAGGGCGGCCCGCATGGTGTGCCACGCGAGGTCGTCCGCGGCCTTCCGGATGCCCACATCCGGGAACCGGATGGTCACGTCGCCGAGGGTCGGGTGGTTCACACCCGTGGACCACCACGTGGCGCCCGTCGTGTCCCGCGGGTCGAAGAACTCCGCGGTGAGGCAGGAGTCGGGCTGGCCTTCGCAGCGTGCGAGGCGCGCGGCGTCCTCGGTGTTGGAGGGGGACGCGAGGGGATAGAGGACGTTCCGGACGGCATCATCGATGCGCGTGATCATCTGCGCGACGCGGCAATCGCCCACCGTGGTGCATACACTTGACGTGGCGCCGCGGATGAGGGCGTTCACGGGGGCTTCGTCGGACGCGACCTCGAAGATGAGGGACGCCTCGTTCCCGGAGAGGGTCGTGCGGGCGAGGTTCCCGGCAAGGGTGATGGCGTGGCGGGCGCGGCGTTCCACGCTGTTGCCGGTGACGGCGAGGTCCGTCGAATCCACGGCCCAGATGCCGTGGTCGAACACGCCTTGCACGGTGTTGCCGGTGACGAACACGAATGCGTTGGAGGCGCCCGTGAGCATGTCGGGCGCGAGGACGATGCCGGCGACTGCGCCGGGGTTTGCGACGGCGGTGATGGTGTTCCCGTCGAGGCGGGTGGAGGAAGCACCGGACACGATCATGCCGTAGCGCTTCGGAGTGAGGGAATTCGCGTGGATGACGGCCCCGTCGAGGCCTTGGAGGAACAGGTCCGCGACGCCGTGCGCGGACGCCGTGTTCCGGGCGACATGCACGCCGCGGTGGGGTCCGTCGTCGAAGGTGATGCCGGCCCACCCGTTGTCGGTGAAGGTGTTGTCGAGAATGGCGATACCGGTTGTCGAGCCCTTGACGCGGATCCCGGAGGACGTGTCCGCAATCCCGGAGAGGGGGTCGTTCCAGTTGCGGATGAGGAATCCTTCCACGGTCACGTCGCGGACGCCGGTGGCGATGACGATGCCGGATTTCGGGCCCGTGGCGAGGCGGCCATCGATGATGGCGCCCGCGAGGCCGCGCAGGGTGAGGCCGTCCTTCGCGATACGGAGGCTCTCCTGGAAGGTGCCGGGACATACGATGATCGTATCCCCGGGTGCTGCGCGATCGATGGCGCCCTGGATGCTGGTTCCCGAGGGCACGTCGCATGCCGCCGGCAATACCTGGGCCTCCGCTGCCGGAATGGGCAGGATCGGGAGGACGAGGATGACGAGGATGGACAGCGCCAAGGCTGAGTGATGAGTGGTTCGCATGAGAACGGCTTCCCCCAACGGTTCGCAAGGTTCCCGCTGTCTGGCGTATGATAAAGAAGTGCCACCCCTCACGGTGACGGAAGGGTCGTCCTCCATGCGCACGGAACCCGTCAAGCACGGGTTCACCCCGGTTCCGACGGGGTTTCGGGACATGTCCACGGGGGGGTCGGTTGCGCCAACCCTTTGTGCCGGATACGCTGTCCCGGGCACGTGGCACCCCCCCGGTCCCCTTCCGAACCCGCCGTCGTCGCGACCCCCGCGTGTGCTGGAGCGTGGCAACCGTGAAGGCTCGCCTCGCCGCCGTCCAGTACGGTCTCCGCCGCGTCGCTTCATGGGATGATTTCGAGGACCAGGTCTGGTTCTTCGCCGAACACGCCGCCGAGGAAGGCGTGGACTTCCTCCTGTACCCGGAATTCCTCTCGACCCAACTCCTGAGCCTCCCGGGGAGCCCCACGGAACCTGCGAAGGCCATGCGCGGACTCCTCGACTACACGGAACGGTACGTGAAGCTCTTCACGGAGATCGCGAAGGATTCGGGCGCATTCGTCGTGGGCGGCACCCACCCCACCGAGGGTCCCAACGGGCGCCTCCGGAACACCGCGTTCATGTTCACGCCGAACGGTCCCGTCGTTCGTCAGGACAAGCTGCACCTCACCCCGTGGGAAGCGAAGCACTGGGGCATGGAGGGCGGGGACTCCATCAACGTGATCCAGACGCCGAAGGCGAAGGTGGGCGTCCTCGTATGCTACGATGCCGAGTTCCCGGAACTCGGCCGCATCCTCGCGGAGGAAGGCGTCGAGATCCTCCTCGTGCCAGCATCCACCGATGACCGCCGCGGCCACGTGCGCGTCCGCGACTGCTGCGCGGCGCGCGCCATCGAGAACCAGTTCTACGTGGTGCAGGCGGGCACGGTGGGGCTCCTGCCGAAGGTGAGCGCCATGCGCATGAACTGCTCGCGGGCCGCAATCCACACGCCCAGCGACTATCCGTTCCCGTGGAACGCGATCGCGGCGGAGGCCGAGTTCAACGACGAGACGAGCGTCATCGCGGACGTGGACCTTGACACCTTGGCCGAGGTGCGGGAGCGGGGCAGCGTCACCAAGTCCCGGGACAAGCGGCCCGAACTGTACGAGACGGTGTGCAAGATGCCCATCCATCGCCACCGCATCGGCCGGGTCGGGGAAGCGGAACCGGAAGAGGAGTGGGAAGGCGCCCACGGCGGGGCGTGACAGGGACTGCGGAGCGGGGCGGTTGCGGACGGGTGGGCGACCTGTCCCCGAGGCGTTGGGTGATTGAACTCGCGCGGGCCGCGGTCGATCGCGGAGGCGCCGGGTGCATGAGTTCGCGTGGGCGGCGGGTGATTGCGGAGGCGCCTGGTGAATGAAATCGCGCGGGCCGCGTGGGGTGGGTGCGTTGTTGGGCCTCCCACCGCCCACCCCCAACCTCGCCGCGCTTCGCGCGGCTCGGTAGCACCCCACCCCTTCCACCGATCGACCCCCTGTTCCTCGTGCTCCACCGATCGCGCCCCTGTTCCTCG
>JBFILE010000344.1:0-4314 GCA_041599855.1 Thermoplasmatota archaeon | reverse complement strand
GCGCGCGCCCCGACGGACGCGGCTTCGCGCGGATCGTCCGGCCCCGCACCCGGTCCTCCGGGGATGGCAACGGTCATCAGGCGGCGCGAGCATGGTCCGACCGTGGTCCTCCAGGTGACGGCGGCGACGGCCCTCGGCCTCGCCGCCGGAGTCCTCATCCTCGCCCTCGGCGGATTCGTCCTTGCCGCGCGGCCCACCTCGGGCCTCCACCGGTTCTTCTTCGCGTTCGCCGCGGCGGATGGGGCGAGCACGATCCTGTTCGTGGTCCGCGACATGGCGACGTCGGACGACCTGGCGCTCTACGCGATGCTCGGATACGGCTATGCATTCATCGTCTTCGTTTTCCTCCTGATCGCTCTTGGCCTCACATTTCCCGCGCCGGTGGGGGGAGCGCGGGGCCGGATCGCGGTGGCCATCGGGTGTGGCGCCACGGCATTCGCCACTCTCGTTGCATACACTGCCGATTACCGGACCTTCTGGTATGCGGAACGCGCGGCCTCCGGTACGGACATCGTGTTCCGGTACAACCTGCTCGGAACAGGGATCCTGAGCCTCTGGATCGCGGCCACTGCGATCATCATGCTGCGTCTGCTCTGGCATCTGAAACGGAATGCAAGCCCATCACATCGTCAGCAGGGGGCATTCGTCCTGGGCGGATTGGCCCTCGCCTACGCGCCATTCGCAACGACCAGCGTCATTGCCGGCATCCGCCGTGGCGTGGCGGCCTCGTTCCTTTCCCCGGCCCTCGACCTTGCCACATTCTATTGGGCCGCCGGAGCCTTCGTCCTCGCGCTTGCACTCGCCATGGCGATCGTCGTGCTGGAGCGGCGCGAGGACCGCCGGTTCGAGCGGGGCATCATCCTCGCCTGCCTTGTGGGGGTGGTCCTCCTGACTGCGATGGACCTCGCGGCACCGGACGGGACGATGAACGCGGTGGCGACGAACCTCGGGCTGCTCGCGTATCCCGCCCTCGTGGGATATGCAATCCTGCGGTTCGGAGTCCTCGATATCGAGCCCCGGCTCCACCGAGCGGCCATGGTATCGGTCGCGGCAGTCATTGCCGGCGTCGTGTTCATCGTTCTCGAGGTCGCGATCGAGAACGCCCTCCAGGATCGAGCGGGGCCAGTGCTCGGTAGCGACATGGCAGCCGGGATCCTGGCCGCCGTGGCCACCTCCGGTTTGGTTATTCCCCTCTCCCGGATGGTGGCGGGAGTCGGAAAACGCCTGAAGCCTTCGGTGCGCGATGACTTCACGCGTCGGCGGCTCGAGATCTATACTCACGGGGTGTTCGACGCGTACGCCGACGGGTATGTGGACGTAGAGGAGGCCCGTGCCATCGCGATCCTCCGCAAGAGCCTCGGCATCACCGCGGACGAGCACTCGCAGGTGGTGCGCGACGTGACCCGACGCCTGGGCATCACACCGTGACAAGGTCCTGCAGGTTCCCGTGGAACGAGTTCCCGCTGAGGGTTGAGCCGCTGCAGTTGTCGAGGAGGATGCCGATGCCCCAGTCGCGGATGCTGTTGTCGGCGATGGAGGGTCCGGCGCTGCAGTTGGACGCCCAGATCCCCCGCGTCGGCGGCTCCCCCTTGTCATCCATCGCATTCCCCAGGTACGAGCCCGCGCTCCCCTGGGTGCGGATCCCGAAGACCGCGTCCGTGATGGTGTTCGACTCCACGGTGGGGGCGCTGTCGGTCACGTTGACCGACGTTTGGCCCCGGTAGAATCGGTTGTCCCGGATGGTGGGCGAGCCGCCCTTGACGCGGACCCCGTCGCCGTTGTCGAAGAACCGGTTGTCCTCGAGGGTGGCGGTGACGTTGTCGAGCACCACGGCGCGCGTCGATTCCACGAAATCATTCCCTTCCACGATCATGTCGTTCGTCCGGGATTCGAGGGTGAGTCCGACGAGTTCGCTGTCCGTCACGCGGAGAGTGGCGGAGGCGTTCGCGCGGATGAGGCTCGCGCCCGGGTCGGACGGGTGGCCTGCGATGAGGCTGTCGTCGATTATCAGGGTCCCGCCGGCCTCGACCTGGATGCCGGTGGAGGCCTCGCTGAACCGGAATGTCGCGTTCTCGATGATGATGCGGCCGCCGTTCTCCACGACGACCTCGCCCCCGGCCACGAATGTGTTGTCCTCGTAGCGGACCTCCTCGTTGTTCTTCACACGTCGGTCCCCGATGAGGACGGGCAAGGCGTTGCAGATGTCGTCCGGCACCTCGGCCGGGCACGGCACTTCCGGGATGGGGGCGGCCGCGACCGGGAGGGAGGATGCGAACACGAGTGCGAGGGCGATGAGGATCGGGGTCTTGACGTTCATGGGTACGCACCTCCCTGACCGTGGCGGTCATGGGGTCGTGGAGTTCCGTAGCAGTCCAGGGTTCCGCCTTCGCGGACGAGACACGTGTGGGTGGGGCCCGTATCGAAGGCGATGGCGGGGCCGGCGTTTGCGGGCGGCGCTTGGCCGCGACGAAGGTCGCCGAAGCAGGAGATGGTCCCGTCGTCCAGTTGGACGCAGGCGTGGTCGGCTGCGGATCGGATGTCCGTGGCGCGCCCCTGGATGGCGGACGGCGGGGCATCGATGCGGCCCCAGCAGGACACGGTGCGGGTCATGGTCACGACGCACCCGTGGGCCGCGCCCGCACTCACCCGGATGGCGTCGCCGCGCGCATGGCCCGCGGTGCGGCCGTTCGTCGCGTACCCGACGCAGTCCACGTCGCCCGTCTCCCGGAGGATGCAGGTGTGCTTGTCGCCGAGGGCCATGGCTTCGATCGCGGCGCCGGCCGGGATCGTGGATTGGCCATGGAAGTCGGAGCCGATGCAGTGCGCGGTGCCCATCGGTTCGAGGAAACAGGTGTGGCTGCCCCCGGCCTCGATCGCCCGCACGGCCCCACTGGACGGCGATGCCTTGCCCCACGCATCGTCGCCCCAGCATTCGGCACTCGATTCCCCGAGTTCGCCAGTCGATATCCCGAGGATGCAGGTGTGGGAATCGCCGGCGGCCACGGCCACCGCGATCCGATCCTCGACGAGGCTCCAGTCGCCGGATTGCCCGTGGGCGTCCAAGCCCCAGCAGTCCGCGCGGCCGTCGGCAAGGAGCACACAGCTGTGGCTTGCGCCGAGGGCCACCGCGCGAACGGGGACTTCCGATCCCGGCACGCAGAGGACGCCCACGTCCGACGAGGTGCAGGATTTCATGGGCGGGTCCAGCGGGTCCCCGACGGCCACGAATGTTCTGGCGGGCACGTGGGTGACCGTGATGGGGTCGCTCGGTGCGCTTTCGCCCACGGCGTTGTAGGCGACGACTCGGTACGCCCGTTCGGTGCCGGGCTCCTGCGACACACTCAGGCTCAGCCCGGTAAAGTACGCTTCATACCGTTCCCAGACCCCGTGGATGTCGTCGGCGAGTTCCAAATGGTACCTGATGACACGGGCGCCTCCGTCGTCGGCAGGGGTCAACCAACTCAGTTCGACCCGATCCGTATCGCGCATCGTCCGGGACCGGAGGCCTTCGGGCGGCGCCGGCACGGACGCAGCCGTCGTGGTCACCGGGAAGGAGAAGTCCCCAGCGCCCTGGGAGTTCATGGCGCGCACGCGGTACTCGCGGGCCTGGCCCGAGGCGAGGCCTTTCTCGACGAACGCCATGGTTCCCTCCGCGGGTTCCACGCTGTCGAGGAACGTGTACGCTCCCGACGATCCGGCATCACGCGCCCACACCTCGTAGGATTCGAAGGGACCGCTCGGTAACCCCGGCGCGCGCCAGGAGAAGCGGACGCCATCCTCGCGGTCCGACACGGCGCGGGGCGCATTCGGCCACCACGGGGGCCCGTAGGGGGTGGCGGTCGCCGAGGATTCCTTGCCGGCGCCGACGTCCGTCACTGCGCGCACGAAGTACGTGTGCGTGAGGCCATTGCGCAATCCCTCGTGGAGGAACGTGTTCAGACCTTCCACCGGGGTCACCTGGTACGGACCCCACACGGCGCCGTCCCCACGCTGCATTCGGATCTCGTAGTGGAGGATCGGGCTCCCGCCGTCGTCCCCGGCGTACCACTGCACCGCGACCGTCCGTTCGGCGGGCTTCGTGACCTCAAGCCCGACGGGCGCCTCGGGGGCTCCGATCGTGGTGAGGGAAATGATGTTGGAAGGTGAACCCTCCCCCGCAGCGTTCACGGCGGTCACGTAGTAGTGGTACGTGGTCCGGGCGGGCAACCCGGAATCCACGATGTAGAACGTACTGGCGTTCGTGATGAGGTGGAGGCTGAACTCGGATGCACCCACCCCACGGTATACGCGGAATTCGCCGAAGGTCCCGGACGG
>JBFILE010000343.1:0-4315 GCA_041599855.1 Thermoplasmatota archaeon | reverse complement strand
GGGGAAGGGAGCAGGCGACGCCCAAGGGTCCTGAGGGTCGTCGCGGCCCCGTTCCGGCCGGTCCGGCACGAACCATTGCTTTTTAACGGGCAGCCGACGTGGCCCGTTTCGTGGTCAGCCTTGTGGGTGCCGTGCTGGGCGCCATGATGGATCTGAACTTCCTGTATTACGCCATGGGCGGAGTCACCCTCGTGTCCGTCGTCCTCGTGACCACGGTCCTCGTCCGTAAGGACGTCGTGGCGAGCGAGGGACGCATCGCGCGGTTCGCCGGCCGCATCCAGGGCTCGTGGCCGGCCGTCCTCATCATGGCCATCACGACCCTCGTCGTGGGGGTGCAGGGCGCCTTCGAATCCACCGTGCACGATGCCCTCGGCTGGGATTTCACGTGGGTCGTGTACGCCATCGAAGGGCAGTTCGTCCAGACCTTCCAGGACACCCTCCGCAATCCCATCCTCGACTGGGTGTTCACCGCCGTGTACACGGTGGGCGCGTTCTGGCTCTACCACCTGCCCTTCTGGTTCTGCGTCCTCACCGGGCGGTCCCGGTCGGCGCTCATCGTTGCCCTGTCCCTCGCCGGCATCTGGATCGTGGGCATCCTCGCCTACTTCTTCCTCCCCGTCTTCGAGGTGTGGGTCACGTCGGATGCGCCGTACAACTACGGCCACGTGGTGAACGTGCTCTTCGACACCATGCCGTCGACGCGGGACAGCCCGTACTACATGGCGGCGATCAACAACAACTTCCCGAGCCTCCACGTGGGCACCACCATGGGTGTCGTCCTCGCCCTCCGGTATGCCGGCGAGCGGAAGATGTTCCGCTTCCTTTTCCCCTTCGCCGCCGGCGTGGCCCTCGCCACCATGTACCTGGGCATCCACTGGGTCCTCGACGTGATCGCAGGCATCCTCCTTGCATGGGGCGCCGCGGTCCTCGCCACGCGCATCGCCGACAAGCAGGCGGTTTCCTTCGGCGTCTCCACCGCGCGGCCCGCGAGCGAGGGGTCCGACGTGGAACCCGGCAGCCGTTGACCGCCCGGTCCGGGCCCGACCGACCGCCACCCTAAAATAACTACAAATAGATATCCAGGGTCATGGAAGGCGACTCCTTCGATACCCTGGACCCCGCGAATGCGCGACCCATGCCCCTGACCCGACGTGCCTACAAGGTCGGCGGAAGCATCGCGGTGCGGCTCCCCAAGGACATGGCGGAAGCCTTCGGGATCGCGGCCGGGACCGCTGTCCAGTTCAAGCGGACGCGCACCGGCATCCTCGTGGAACCTGCGGAACTCTGAAGGTGCTGCGGATGGGCGCGCGAGCGAGCGAATCATGCCGGGCGGGGCCGATCACGCGCCCCGGGCTGACGAGCTCCGGCCCCACGCGCACCGGATGCCCGACGCCTCTCGCCCGTCAGTATGCGTTTTCGAGGAGTTCAAGCGCCGATTCGGGGACCCGCTCCATCACGCGACGGGTCACATCGACGCGCACCTTGTAATATCCGGGTTCATCCTCGCCGAGGATGCGCCCTTCCACGCCCAGGTCCTTGATCAACACGACATCATCGAGGCCGAGTCTCATGAGTCGTTCCGTCGGTGAGGCGCCCCAAATACCCTTCCGTCCCAACATTGGAAGTTTCATGGTCCATCCTTCGGCACAGTCGGCAGGCCCGCATGGAGAGGCCAAGGTGCGCGGGCGTGCCCGCCGCGACATGGGTGGTGGGGACCGCAGCCCGGCGTGGGGCCCAGGCGCTGACGGGAGCCGCTCTCCCGTGACGCCGGGTCACGGGCGGGCATCCGCGGTCACGCCGCTGGCACGGGCGCGCCACGGCGGGCCGCGCGCCGCCTTGGCGGATGGCGCCCCGGCATGGCACACGCTGGCTGCGTCATGGCACGACCGGGCCGGCCGCGGGGGCCGGGCCGGGGTGCGGCAGGCAGGGGGTCCGGTTGGAATCAGAAGTCCGCATCGAAGCCGGGGCTCAGGAGTTCGAGGCCGTCCTCGGGGACGCCATCGATCACCCGGCGCGTAGCCCCGATCTCGACCGTGTAGGCGCCCGCGTCGTTTTCTCCGAGGATGCGTCCTTCGACGCCGAGGTCCTTCACGAGCACGAGGTCATCGAGACTGAGAGTCATCACGTCCGTTCTGGGCGAAGGGCGGCATAACTTGATCGGCTCGGGGTGAATGTCCGACCCGCCACATCTGGCCTTCAGCGGGCAGGCGCAGCATCCGGTCGGGGGCCGCCGCAGCAGCCGCACCCGGCTCGTCGCCACCATGTGGGTTCCACGCCGTCGCGGGGAACGATGACCACGGCGCCGTCCCCGTCCTCGACGAGGAAGTCGCCTGCGGTATTCTGCTCCGCGATGATGCGGACGCGTTCCCCGGTCTCAAGGAGGAACGCCTCATCACCCGGCGCAAGGTGAGGGGTCATGGACGGGTCCGCGTCAGTGGCCGCCGCAGCAGCCGCCCATGTTCGATCCGCCGCCGGCCGCGTCCTTGTCCTTCTTCCCGAAGGTCACGTTGCTCGTGCGCTCCGGCTTCGGCAGGTTCTCCGGGGAGATCGCGTGGGCTTCGTGGGGGTGGCCGCACCCGCACGTTCCCTGGGACGGCTGGCCACTCGCCTCCAGCTTCTTCAGCTGCCGGTTCACGAGTTCCCAGTTGGAATCCCGGTACACTTCGCCGTTCGCAAGGCGCACCTCCGGGTGATCCTCCGTCTTCTGGTCGCGCTCCCACCCTTCCAGGTCGAGCATGCGTTCGACACCGGGCTTCACGCAGAGGGTGACGCGGGAGTCGCGCTTGTCCGAGACGAAGTCGTACCCGATCATGGGGGCGAGCTTCTCGGTGAATGCCATCACGTCCTCGTGGCGCGGCATGTTGTCGATGGTCATGCGCTCCCGCGAGTACCCGACGAACACGTAGCCCTTGGATTCCACGAAGTCGCAGTCGGCGCGGCGGTCGAGGGCCGCGTACTGCTCGATGTGGCCCTGCTCCTCCTCCATGTTCCAGCCCTTGACGAGGGTGTGGCGGGCCACAGTGCGGCACTCAAGGGACGGCAGGATGTCGAGGGTTTCCTCCAGCTTGTCCCACGCGCCGCCGCCGATGGGCACACAGAGCCGGTTGAAGACCTCCTCATTGGGGGCATCGATGCTCACGTAGAGCTGGGTGGGCAGGGGGTCGAGTTCGCGGAGCACATCGGGGCGGGACCCGTTCGTCACGAGGAACGTGGTCATGCCGCGCTTGTGGCAGAGGCGGATGAACTCGCCCATGTGCGGGTAGAATGTGGGCTCACCGTTCAGGCTGATGGCCACGTGCTTCGGCATCTGGGATTCCACCCACTTGTCCTTCGGAACGGTGGGGTGACCCTTGTAGCCGGTGAGGAGGCGGCGCTGCTGTTCGAGGGCGCCATCGAGGATGTCCTGCGGCTCGTCCCAGTCGTCCGCGTTCGCAAGGTCGATGTCGAAGGACTGGGACCGCCAGCAGTACAGGCACGTGAAGTTGCAGTAGTCCACGATGGGCGTCATCTGCATGCAGCCGCGGCTCTCGATGCCGTAGAAGTCACCCTTGTAACAGTGGCGGTCCGCCTTGAGATCCTCCTTCGTCCAGTGGCAGAGCTTGACGCCGGTGTGGTTGCCCACCACGCCGTATCCCTGCTTCTGCAGGACCTTCCGGAGTTCCTCGCGCATGGTCCGCCGCTACTCTCGGGTCGGGCATAAACCCTTGGGACCGGGCCCGGGGAGGGAACGGGTCCCGGCCGGCTGGCCCGTCCGGGACCGCCATGGGGTCGGGGTGCGGCGTGGGGCCGCATTGCCGCGGGGCGGGAGGCGTGAAATCGACGACGGCAGGAACAGCTTGCGATGGCCGGCCGCCTTCCCTCACCTCCCACGCAGACTCGCTCAGACCCGGACCCCTGCGGACCCCCGCGGACCCCTGCGGACCCCCGCGGACCCCACGCGGAACGCCGCGGACTCCGTGGACCGGCGCTACCGGCTCCCCGTCCCTTCCATGCCTCCGCCGTGAAAATCCGTGACCCTCCGCGACCGTAGCTTCCCACCCGAAAGCCCCCGCCCGCCCGAATCAACCCAGATTGACAACCCTCAAGATAGCCTTATGTCGGGGTCCCTGCGTGTCGCCTTGGGAGTGCTCAAGCATGAACCGAATCCAGTCCACCCTGATCCTTGGCGCCGCCCTGTTGGCCATCGCCTTCACCGGCCCCGTCACCGCAGACCACTCGAATCCGATCACTGTCACGTGGCAGTTCGACGCGAGCGCAACCGCGCCCTTCCCGTACGCCACGTCCGAGAGCCGGTGCACGGTCACCGTCGATGAGT
>JBFILE010000342.1:0-4320 GCA_041599855.1 Thermoplasmatota archaeon | reverse complement strand
GTTCCCGGCGATCACGGCAGGTCCCGAAGGGAAGGTGGCGATCGCGTACTACGAGGGCGAGGGCCGCGGGAACCCGAACGACGTGGACGACGATGTCACCTGGAACGTGACCCTCGCGTGGACGTCGGATGCCCTCGCGGACCAAGTCGTGTTCGAGCACGCCCGCCTGACAGGGGAATCCGTGAAATCGGGCCCCATCTGCCCGAACGGTGCCGGTTGCGGCGGGAACCGCGAATTCCTCGACTACTTCGCCCTGAAACGATTGCCGGACGGTCGCGTGGGCGCCGTGTTCAACGCCATGGTGGACGACGTGATCATGAACGTGTACGCGGATACCGCAGAGGCAATCCTTGCATAGGTCGAGGCAAGCGGCGGTCCGCTGGCCGCGATCGGATCCCGGCGACGACGAATTCGGTCCCCGCACGGCCGGCCACGCCGGCAGCGGACGACCGATGTCTTCGTCACCCGGGAGTCGCGGCGCTGAAGCAGGTCAGGATCCGTGGAAGAGAAGGATTCCCGCCGGACGGCCGCCGGGGGTGCGGACCCGGGTTCAAGGATCCGCGAAGCATGCATGGGTCCTTGTCACCACGTTCAAGCGAACGTGATGGAGTTCTCGGCCGCAACAGCGCCGACCTGGCACGTCGCGAACACGTTGGTGCCGGCCGTGAGGAGCTGGCCGACTTCCGGGGTGCCGTCGCCGACGCTGTTGCCGTCAGCGTCGTACGAGAGCGCGCAGCCTTCGGCAGCGCTGAATGCAGTCACGGTCGAGTCCGCTTCGAGGGTCACGAGGCTGCAGCCGCCGAGGTTGGCTGTGCTGCTGCTGATCGAGACACCTACGACGGGGTTTCCGAGGCCGACGTCGGCCGTGCACGAGTATTCTCCGGATTCCGCGGTTGCGGGCACCGCCGCGAGGGTGAGCGCGGCAAGGAGAACCATAACGAGGGTCTTCTTCATGTGATAAGCCTCCAAAAGGCGCGCCGGAGCGCACCGAATCTTCGACGACCGTGCCGTGATAAAGCAATTCTCGGCAAAGCGTATGCGTGTCATGGCGGACCCGGAGCGGCCCTTTTTCGTCATCTTGGCTCGGGCATGGCTGACGCTGGACCGTGGCAGATTCTGGCCGCCACAGGCGACCGGTTGTGCGCGGATCAGGACTCGATGCGCGGGGCGAGCAGGTACGTGACGTGACCGTGCCCGTGCGCGATGTCGAACTCCATCTTCACCGGGTAATCGCTCCCGATGTTGAGGTGGATGCCTTCGCTGCCCTTCGCAGCCTTCACCATGTTCGTGAAGTAGTCGAGGCTGAAGAGGCTCTTCACCCGCGACTCGACCTTGAGGGCCGGGAGCATCTCCTTCATCAGCTTCAGGTTCACGGCGTCCGTGTCCCCTTCGGCGACGACCTCGAAGTAGTCCTTGTCGGCGATGAGGGCGACATGGTCGCTTACGGCTTCACTCGCCTTGATGCCCCGCTCGAGTTCGCTCGCGGCGATTGTCACGTGGGCGGGGAGGTCGAGTTTCGGCACCTTCGGGTCCGCCATGGAGCCCGTGTCCACGAGGCTCATGCGGCGGACGATGTTCCCGACGCGGATGACGAGCCGGTGGTGTTCCGTGTCGTACTCGAGGTCAACCTCGTCGTCGGAGGACGCGAGTTTCAACACTTCCTTGAACTTGTCCATGTCGAGCCCGATCTCCATCTCGTCCGCCTTGTACGAGATGAATGCACTCTTCTTGAGCTGCAGGTCGATCATGGCGACGTGCGCCGGATCCACGGCTTTCAGGCTGAAGCCCTCGGGCGTGATCTTGAACTTCGCCTCGTCCACAAGAGGGGTTGTGGCGTCGATAACGGCCCGTAGAACGTCGGCCTTGCACCGGGCTGTCAGCATGAAAATCCCGAGCCGGGAATCCGGCGGCCCCGTAATATCCCTTCCGGCCCACCTGCGCCGTTGCCGGCGAGGAATCCGCCCCGATTGCGGGCCAAAATGCAGGATCGGACGTTTTTCCGGATGTCCGGGACCGTGGAGTTTAACATCGGGAGCAACCGAGGAGGTCCCATGGCTTCGCCGCTTCGCGCGGAGTGTATCGTCACAGCCCCGCCGGAAGAGGTCTGGCGGGCCATCATCGAGCATCCTCCACGTTACGCCTCCTGGCCGTGGTTCGGAGCCGGGCCGGACCCTCGGTTGAAGGGCATCCAGTTGTCCGATGGCGCGACCAGCATCCGGACCGGCATCCGGCGGCGTGTCGTCTTCGACACGGGCGCAATCATGGAACGGTTCACCTCCTTCGACCCGGAACGGGCCATCGCGTGGGACATCATCGCCGACGACTTGGGGAACACGGCCTTGGCCAAGTCGCGGATCACGTTGGAGAACTGGCCCGAGGATCAGCGGGTTTCCCGGCAGACCCGGGTCCGTTGGGTCATGGAGCCGCGGCCCGGGAACGTGTTCAAGCGGCTCGCATTCTGGATGCAGGCGGAAAAGCGCGCGGCCCGCATGATGCAGGAGTCGCTGGATGGGTTGGCGAAGGCCCTGGATCGACCCGTTCGGGGACGCCTTGCCGTGACATCGCGATAAGTAGGCGGTGTCGAGGGCTCGCGGACGGGCAGGCAGGCGAGGCATGGCGGACCCACCACGGGGTCCGCGTTGCTTGAGCCGCGAGCGCGCGGCGATGCCGTGTGGTCCTACCGGTAGTCGCGCCACTTGTACCCGCATTTCGTGCACTCGAGGAAGCGCGTCGTGGCCTCATCGGCGGAGCGCGTCTGCCGGAAATAGTAGTAGGCTGACGTGTTCTCGCATTTCTCGCAGAAATCCTGGGATGTGGGGAGGGTCGCGATCTTGTCCTTCTCGACATCCACGATCGTGATCTCCTTGTCCTGTGCGGCGCCTTTCACGACCATGCTGGCACCGGATGCCTTGGTGGTTGCACATTTGGGGCAAGCAAGGCGGCCGTCCACGGGTCGCATGAGGGCTTTGCAGGAGGGGCAGAACATGATGCCGTCGCGAGATGCGCTCTCGTTCATAAACCATCCGGACGCCGTCCCCTTGCGGGCCTGATCGCTCACGGGGGATCGGGCGGCACGCTGGGTCCGGATGGATGGTGGAAAAGGAATCCGGACTCCCGACCCGGGGGTCGGGAGCCGGTGGGGCCCGGCGTTTCCGGGCCGGTCGCCGATACGATCAGTGCTGGTGGCCGCCACCGTCATCATGGCCGCCGGCGTCTGCTGGCGGTTTGATGTCCTGGATGGCGGTGAGGGTGAGCGAGTAGGGCACGTTCAACCCGCTTTCCGCCTGGATGACCACGTTGTACCCGCTCTTCTTCAGCGGAAGCTTCAGCTTGATGCTGGTCCCGCTGGCAGCGGTGCCTTCGGACACCGGCGGGTTCGCGTCGGTCACGCCCTCGTAGATGGCGAACTTCAGCTTGTTCAGGCCGCCACCGGACGGGTCCGTCCACGTGAGATTGAAGGTCGCGTTCGACGGGAATTCCATGACGAACGTGTGACGCTTCTTGGTCTGGAGGGGGTCCGAGTCTCCCGGGGGCGTGGGCGCCGTCACGTTGCCGCCCCATTGGCGCGTGTACACGGCATCGGGGGCGTCGGCTTCCACGAGCACGTTCAGGGTGCCATAACCGACCGCGCCTTTCGCGTCCTTCGCTTCAGCACGGACGACCCATTTCCCGGCTTCCTTGAACGTGTGGTTGCCGCCCGCCGAGGCGAGGCTGATCTTGGAGAAAAGGGGCTCGAAGCCTTCCTGGGTCACCGTGTGGACCACGGCGCCCTTGTTCTCCCACGTGATCTTGGTTCCGGGGCGGACACGGAGTTCCGCAGGCGAGTAGAAGAATTCCTCAGTGGTTGAGCCGTCCAGGATCTGCGCCGTGGCCGTCGTGCCCGGGGGCGCCGCCGGATCGACGATGACGACCTGTTTCATCCACGGGTGCGGGTGGCAGTGGAGGAGGTAGCGACCGGGCTCGCTGAAGGAAGCGGACCACGTCGCTCCGGACTTGATGTCGCCACTGTCCACGTTCGCGGGGACCATGGCCGGGAGCTTGCCGGTGGACCACGTGATGCCGGCGATGGCGTCGCCGTCGGGGTCCTTCGCGGTCGCCTTGAGGCGGGCGGCTTCCCCGGGCTTGATCCACAGGTTCTCGCCGCTCAGGGAAACGAGGGGAGGCGCGTTCTTGCCGGAGCCGAGGGTGATGAGCTTGCTTGCCGATGAGGAAAGGGCGCCCGGGTCGGTGACCGTGAGTGTGATCTTGAACTTGGTGTCCGTCGCCGTGTACTTGTGGGAAGCCTTGACGCCTTGGCTCTTGGTGTCGTCGCCCCAGTCC
>JBFILE010000341.1:0-4330 GCA_041599855.1 Thermoplasmatota archaeon | reverse complement strand
GTGCCAGTTGCGTGACTTGCGATTCTGGTTCACCCATGCGGTGGTGATCATCTCCATCGCTCCGAGGATCACGGCGCCGGGAAGGATCCAGGCCTTGGGCATGAACACGATCAATGCAACCCAAAGCGCCTGCATGACGATCAGGGAAAAAGCCCCCTTGTATTCGGTCGCACGCTCGCCCTCGTTGTGCTTGGCAGCGCGCAGGATCTGCGCGACCGCGGCGATGCGCATGATGACGTAGCCGATCAGCATGATCGTGAAGTCACGGCCCTCGAACACCCGGCTCACGCCGGCAGCCAAGAGGACGGCACCCGTCAATTGCACAAAAACGCCCAACCGATAGGGCACGTCATCATTGTCATAGGAGGACGCAAACCATGTGAACGACATCCAGGCCCACCATATGGCGAAGAACACCACGGCGTAGTTGATGACTGCATCGGCCACGTGGTTCTCGACGATCCCGTGGTGCAGTCCCAGGGCTGCCTGTGCAATGGCGATCACGAATACCAGGTCGTAGAACAGCTCGAGCGGCGTGGCGGCCCGGTGGGACTCCCCGGGGTCGCGTCCACGCAGCGGGTGGCGCCATCGATAGGCCACCTTTGCCATGCTCATGATCCAAAAATCGAATGCCTCCTGATTACGTTGCCGATCAGTCCACAACCTCCGGAGCGATCGGTCGAAACCGGTCCGCGCCGAAAGGGAGGCCGTCTTGCGGACTGACGCGTACGCGGATCATTCCCGAAGGTCCCCGCGCCGACCCATTCAGCCTCTATCGACGCGGCCCGCCGAACTGGGGCCCGCCGTGACCGGGCCCACCGGGCCCGTGCCCGCCGCGGGGACCGCCCTTGCCATGGGGCCCCTTCCCGAACTCCGACCCGTCGACGCCATACTCGTCGAAGAGCGCCTGGCGCTCCGCATCGTGCTCGGTCTTGAGGTCGAGGAGGGCCTGGCAGAACTCCTCGCCGTGCTCCTCGGAGCACTTGGCAAGCCGCTGCGATTCCATGGCCTCCTTGCGGGCGTCGCGGCACTCGGCGAGGGTCATCTCGTCCGTGCACACATCCGCGGGGCGTTCGCTCTTCTCGAAAGAGCCGGGGCCCCCACGGGGGCTCTTCGGACCTTTCTTGGCGGGGGGCTCGACACCATACTCCTCGTGGAGGGCTTCGAACTCCGCCTTGTGCTCGCTTCGGAGGTCGGCGAAGGCGAGGCAGAACTCGGCCCCGTACTTCGCGGTGCAGCGTTCAAGGATTTGGGCTTCGCGGGCGGCCTGGGTCGCGTCGCGACACTCGCCCACAGTCATGTCATCGATGCAGACGGATTCCGTGACGCGCGCGCCGCCGGGGCCGAAGAGGCCGTGGGCGGACGCGATGCCGGCGCCGGCAAGTCCAACGGTGAGGACGACGGCGATGGCGGCCATGGATCCGTATTTCGTGGTGCGTTTCATGGGTGTTCTCCTGAGCCGCGGCCGCAGAGGGCGGTGGACGCGGAAGCGTCGGCCCGTGCGATCCGGGGGGCTCGGATCCCTGTGGGCCGTCGGCGGCCAAGGCAACTCCGAACCATTGTTCCAGTTTGGACCCGGGACGGGTCGAGGTTTCCGAACAATTGTTCCATCCTCCCTTAAGTCGCCTCGGGGCGATGGGTCGCTGTGCCTTCCCCGAACGTGATCGCGGCCGTGGTCCTCCAGGTGGCCGCGGGCATCGTCGCCGGCTACGGTGCGTGGCGGTGCATGGAGCTTCAGCGGTTCGGGAGGGACCGGCGCCTCATGGCCCTCGCGTGGTTCTTCGGCCTCTTCGCGGCAAGCGTCCTCGCCCACGCCGTGTGGGAGGTCCAGATCCACGACGTGGTGCGGCCGGACTTCGCGGAGAACGGTTCATTCCCCCAGTCCCAGCAAGGGCCCCGTGGCGGCTTCGGGGACCGCCCGTTCCTCCGTCCCGAGGGCACGGAGAACGTGACGATCCTGCTCTTCGCGCATCACCTGCTCATGGCGGGCGCCCTCGGCCTCGCCGTCGTCGCCTTCGGGCGCAAACGCCCGTCCACCGTCGAGACGACGGGCGCTGCTGCGGTCGTGTCCCTCGCGTTCTTCTCGAACCTCGTGCCCCTCCTCCTCGGCCTCGAAGCCGCCCTCACCCTGTACCTCGCGGTGCGCGCGTTGGTGAACCACATGGAGAGGAAGACGCCGGGCGCCCTCCAGGTCGCCATCGGGTTCCTCCTGTTCTTCATCGGCCACCTCCTGTTCTTCGTCTCGCATCGACCCGGCCGCGGTCGCGACAGCATCGGCGACGTCCTCGCCCTTGTCGGGATCATCCTCCTCGTCCAGGTCCTTCCAGGGAGGAGGAATTAGGGGTGGCGTCCTACCGCTCCCGGGGCCGCGTCGTCATGGACCTCCTCGCCGCCATCGAGCGGGAAGGTCCCGTCGGGATCACGCGTCTCATCACGGTCGCGAACATGACGCACACGAGGGTGCAGGAGCATCTCACGATCTTCGTGGAGAACGCGCTCGTGGTGGATGACGGGAAGGGAGAGCGCGCAGCGTGGATGCTGTCGCAGAAGGGGCGGGAGGCGTTGGCGGAGTTGCGTCGCGTGGATCGGGCGATGCGGGATTTCGGGTTGGATCTCTGAAGCGCGTTGCGGAACCACCCGGAACGTCGGAATTGACGAATAGCCTCGCCTGAAACCCCTTATACCCCCTTCTTCGTCCCCGACCTCATGCAGCGCGCGCTCGCCCTCATCGCCCTCGCCTTCCTCGCCCCCGCTCTCGCGGGGTGCGTGAGCCCCGCCGACGATCCCGGCATGCCGGCCGACACGGAGCCCATGACGCCGGAACCCACCATCTTCGAACTCCCCGAGACCATCAGCGGACTCGAAGCCATCGGAAACCCGGGAACGAGCGGCGCGGCCGGCATCTGGGTGGAGGACGACCTCGCGTACCTGAGCGGCCCCGCGGGCCTCCGCATCTACGATGTGACGGACCCCGCGAACCCGGTTGAGGTCGCGACCGAGGTCGAGGCGACATCGAGCCGCGATGTGGACCTCATCCACCACCCGGACGGGAAGCTCTACGCGATCCTCGCCCGTGGCGCGGCCGGCATGGCCCTCGTGGACGTGACGGACCCGGCGGAGCCGGTCGTGGTGAACCAGCTCGGCATCTCGAGCCACAACCTCGCGGTGGTCCCGAACACGACCATCGTGTACAACTCCCGCTCCATCAGCCTGCACACGCCCGAACCGGGCACGACGGGCGCCCTCGACATCATCGACTACGCGAACCCGGAGGACCCGGCCGTCACCGTGTTCAAGTTCCCGGCGGTCGCCATGACCGTGGGCGGCGTTCCCCGCACCGTGCAGAGCACGGCCTGCCACGACGTCACCTTCCTCATGGAGAAGAACTACGCGTACTGCGCGGGCGTCACCGACACGCAGATCTGGAGCATCGAGGACCCCCTCGACCCCCAGGTCATCCAGGTCATCGACTGGCCGGGCACGAACATCCACCACGCCGTGTGGCCGGCGCGCGGCGGCGACCTCCTCATCATCGGGGACGAGTTCGCGGGCGCCATGGGTGGCCCCATGTGCAACGAGAACGTCGGGTACCCGACGGCGGGCCTCTGGTTCTTCGACGTGAGCGACATGCGCACGCCCACCCCGGCCGGCTACTTCCAGGTGAAGTACGACTCGCCCACGGAGGGCGACACGAGCCTCTGCACCACCCACTTCGGGACCCTCATCGAGGACCGTGACCTCCTCGTCATGAGCTGGTACACGGGCGGCACCGTCATCGTGGACTTCACGAACCCAATGGCCGCGAAGCAGGTCGCGCACTTTCGCCCCGAAGGCAGCGTGAACACGTGGGAATCCCGCTACTACAACGGGCACGTGTACACGGGCGACACGGCACGCGGCATGGACATCCTCAAAATCGTTTGAGGATGTCCTGGTCCTCGGCGAGCACGCTCGCCTGCGGCATGGACATCCTCAAAATCGTATGAGGACGTCTCGGTCCTCGGCAAGCACGCTCGCCTGCGGGATGGACGTCCTCAAGATTGTCTGAGGACGTCGTGAAGATCGTGTGACCGGAGGAATCCCTTCCCCAACTGACCGATGGGCGCGGCGCGGCCCGGAACGACGGCGCGATGCGCTGCCCGTTCCTGCCATGCCCCGCGTCGGTCGCGTGCGACGTACTCGACGCAAGCGTAGAATCGTCCACACATCATGGGGAGCCCGGCGATGCCTCGGTGTACAACTGTACGAATGTACAGATGTACGAATCTATCGCTGAGGGGTTGTGCCAGTAGCGAGGCGTTTCGAGCCTTTGCTCGACGACCCCCTGACC
>JBFILE010000340.1:0-4332 GCA_041599855.1 Thermoplasmatota archaeon | reverse complement strand
CGCCACGTGAACTCGTCACCCGGACACGCGTGGCCTTCGCAGGACGCATCAAGAACATCGTCGATGGTGCCGTCGAGATCGAGGTCGTTCCACCAGCCGTACCACGCCGTCGGCATGAGGCCGCCGGGGGCGAGCACGTCCGTCCGCCCAAGCGCGGCGGCCCCGATGACGTCGCCGAACACGTGGATGCCGCGGACATCGGTGCCGAGGCGCGCATCCAGGAACAGGCCGCCGGAACCGGGGGCTGCACCGGAAGCGGTGACCCGGTTCTCGCGGCCGTGAAGCGGGTTGCCGGGGGCGGACACGACGCGACCGTCGTCCTCGTACGTGGTCCCCGGATTCGTGGTCTCGTACAGGACCCAGTGGCTTGCCGTCGCAACGGGCGCCAGCATCAACGCGGCGATCAGGATGGTGAATGCCCGGGATACGGGTCGGACGCGGTCGGTGGTCACTGGAATGCCTCCTCGCAGATTGTCATGGGAACTCGACACATCAGCTTGCGCCCGCACCCATGGGGTCGAGCGCGGATTCCTGCGGCGCGGATCGCCCCTCTTGTTGCCTGGCCCCCGGGGACGCCCGGCAGCGGGGTGGACGGCAAGGCGGCCATGCACGCTGGTCCAAGGTTGGCCGCAATCCTCACAACGACGCCGCCAGGTAGTCGATGTCGAACACGTGCTCCTCCCCCACGTCGAGTCCCGCTTCGACATCCTTGAAGCCGGGGATTCCGAGGCGGGCTTCCACGCGGACCGCGACGGATCCCGCGCCGGGCGCCACGATCAGCGCATCCCGCGTCGTGAGCCCGGCGTTGATGCCTTCGCATCCGCCCGCCCAGCGCAGGGTGATCGGGGCTTCGTCGTCATGGACCTCGATGGCCCCATCGGGCGACCGGCCGACCGCTGCGTAATCCCGATGGACGACCGCGTTCTTCCACGGGCCCCCGATCGGGGTCAGGACGATCCCGAAACTGCGACCCGACGTGGTCCCGCACACATCGACGAACTCGGACGTGTACTTGTTCGGCCACGGATACGGGTACCCGGGAGTGTCGGTCCGGCACGTGTTGCGTTCCGCGTCGAATGATTCGGAATCGGGATCGCACACGTTGCCCAGATGCGTGTCGTGGTTGGCATCGTGCCACAGCACCGGGCGCGTCTCGAAGGTGAGGTGCGTTCCCGTGGACCGTCCACGATCCAACGCGACCCCTTCCCAATCGACGTCCTCGGGATCATACAGCGGCGTGGTCAGGGCGCGGCACACAGGGCCTGCCCCATTCTCGATGGAGGTCGAGGGTACGGCGACCGCCGCGCCCACACAGGGTTTGAACCGGGACAGCACGTCCGCGTAAAAATGGAATTCATGGGCGTAGCCGTCGTAGGCGTTGCCGGAGCCCACCTGGTCCCCGTGGCCACCGAACAGGGCGCGGCCTTCGTAGTCATCCTCCGCGGTGTTGGGTTCCTTGGGGTAGGGGGTGATGGTCCATGCGTCCAGCGTGGCCCAAGCGGTCGCCACGGCTCCGTTGTAGAGTACCTGCACGTCGCCCACACCCGCCGGCGGGACGCCATCCGGGAGGGGCGGCACCTGATCGAGGATCTCCCCGACCAGAACCGACGTTGCGTTCAGGGCCGCAAGGACAGGATCCGCCACGGTGTCAAGAGCGTCGAAGACGGGGCTGAGCGTCGCGCCTGGGTTGGACGCGGCTCCGAGCGCTGTCGACCACAACGCCGCGGCATCGGGACTCACCGCCTCATAGCGGTCCACGTCGTGGAGGCCGGCGGGGTCCTCGAGATCGTAGAAGAACGTGAACTCGTTCGTCTTCGCAGCACCCGCCACCGTCATCGTCTGGATCGTTGTCAGCGTCGATCCGTCGACCACGACCAGGTAGTCGATTCCGACCCATTCCTGGGAAGGCCGGTCGTGCGCGGTGCCGTCCTCCATGTGGGTGCGGCGGAAATTCTCCGGGTTCGTGAAGGGGCCGCCGCCGGCGACCGGCGAGACCGCCACGTATGGAATCAGGTAGTTCACCATGCCCACCGTGTCGCCGGACCCGACGCCGCGCCAGACGAATTCGTCGCCGGCACACGCTGCGCCTTCGCACGCGCCGTCATGGACGTCATCGATGATGCCGTCGAGGTCCAGGTCCTGCCACCAGCCGTACCATGCGCTCGGGCGCAGGGGTCCGGGCGGCAGCACGTCGGGTCGGCCGATGGCTGCGGCACCGATCGCATCGCCAAACACATGGAATCCGCGGGCATCCGCACCAAGGCGCGCATCGAGGAACAATCCGCCCGAGCCGGGGGTTGCACCAAGGGCCGTCACGCGGTTCTCGCGGCCGTGCAGGGGGTTCCCGGGCGCGTTGATGACGTGCCCGTCATCCTCGTACGTGGCGCCGGGGTTCGTGGTTTCGTAAAGGGTCCAATGGCCCGCCGCGGCAACGGGTGCCGTCAGGGCAAGGAGCAGGATGATGGCGAGCCACCGGTACCGCGGCGTCGCTCGGGTCGTGATCACGTGAATGCCTCCCGGGACGCATCGATGCCTCATGTCGTCGGGAACCGTGGTTCCTCGGCGATTTGTCGATGGGTCCGTGGACATCGTGCGCGTCAACCCATTAATGACTTTGGTCGCGCGCATGCCTGGGGTGCATGATCCGGGGCATCCTGTAGCCGGTGGCGCCCCTGCACCCCGCGTGCGCGGGGCCTCCTTCGACGCCCGGTCACACGTTGAAGTAATCCCCGTCCGGATGATGGAACACGAGGGCGCTCACACTCGCCTCCGGGTCCATCATGAACCCGTCCGTGAGCTCGATGCCGATGTCCTCGGGGCGCAGCAGCCGGAACAGCTTCTCCTGATCCTCAAGGTCCGGGCACGCCGGATACCCGAAGCTCACGCGAACGCCCCGGTACTTCTTCCTGAACAGGTCGCGCGCGGTGGTCGAAGGATCATCGGGGAAGCCCCAGGCGGTCCGGATGCGCGCGTGGACGCGCTCCGCGAACGCCTCCGCGGTTTCAAGGGCCAACGCCTGCACCGCGTGGGACTTCAGGAACTCGCCTTTCGCCTTGTACGACTCGGCGAGGGTGCGGACGCCCGCGCCCGCCGTCGTCGCGAAGAAGCACACCGCGTCCAGCTCGCCGCTTCCGACAGGGCGGACGAAGTCGCTCAGGCACCGGAAGGGCGGCTCGGTCTGCCGGCGGAAGGTGAACCTTTCGAGTTCACGCTTCCCCGGCGCATCCGGGTCGTACACGATGAGGGTATCCCCATCGCTTGCCGCAGGGAAGAACCGGTAGATGGCGCTCGCCTTGACGGACGCTTGGCCTCCCGCGGAGACCTCGTCGATGAGGGCGTGGACCGTCTCCTGGAGTTCCTTCGCCTTCCCATCGCCGGCTGCGATGAGCTTCGCGATGTCGCCCTTGAGCCCGAGATGCTTGGAGTAGAGCATGAGCGGGTTCACGTGGGAAAACAGGCTGCGCACGTCCACGTCGCGGAGGATGTGGCGGTCGAAATCGGGCGCCGCGGGCAATGGGAAATCCGTCCGGAGCGGTTCCGCTGCCGCCGCAGATGTCGGATCCGCCACGCGCTTCTGTTGCACCGGGCGATTCCGCAGCGATTCCTGTTCCGCTGCCACCTTGGCGATCAACGCGGCGCGTCGCTCGGCATCCCCCTGCAGGCCGTTCATGAGGTCGAGCCCCGTCATCGCGTCCTTCGCGTAGAGGACGGGCGACCCGTACTCGGGTGCGATGCGCGTGGCCGTGAACCGGTTGGAGAGTGCCGCGCCTCCGACGAGCACGGGAACCGTGATCCCCTGCTCGCGCAGGTCCTGCGCCGTGATGACCATCTGCTGCGCGCTCTTCACGAGGAGGCCGGAGAGGCCGATGGCGTCCGGCCGGTGTTCGCGGACCGCATTCACGAGGGCTTCGGGATGGACCTTGATGCCGAGGTTCACGACCTCGTACCCGTTGTTCGAGAGGATGATGTCCACCAGGTTTTTCCCGATGTCGTGGACGTCACCCTTCACGGTCGCAAGGACGATGCGGCCCTTGCCGGTGTCTCCCGCGACCCGCTCCATGTGGGGTTCCAGGTGGTCCACGGCGGCCTTCATGGCTTCCGCGCTCTGGAGGACCTCGGCCACGATGAGTTCGTTGTTGTTGAAGAGGCGGCCGACTTCGCCCATGCCGTCCATCAGCGGCCCGTTGATCACGTCAAGGGGTGCGCGGCCGTCTGCGAGGGCCCGATCAAGGTCCGCGGTCAGGCCCTCCTTCGTCCCCTCCACGATGCAGCGGGCAAGGCGTTCATCGAGGGTGAGGGTCTCGGCGGGGGCCCGCGGCGTGTGTTTCACAT
>JBFILE010000339.1:0-4352 GCA_041599855.1 Thermoplasmatota archaeon | reverse complement strand
GGTTGCGGAAGGCTACATCAAGGACATCCTCGCCACGCCCGGTGAGAAGGTCGTGGTCTTCTCCGTGTACCTGCACCACCTGGAAGCCCTCCAGAAGAGCCTCGAGGAATACAAGCCCGTGTCCGTCACGGGCGCCGTCCAGGACAAGCAGCGCGCCGAAGCCGTCCGTGCCTTCCAGGAGGACGACGATTGCCGCGTGTTCCTCGGACAGATCATGGCGGCCGGTACGGCGCTCACGTTGACGCAGGGCCGCCACGTGGTCTTCGTGGACCTCGACTGGAACCCGGCGAACCACGAGCAGGCCGGCGACCGGGTCCACCGGATCAGCCAGACGCGGGAGTGCTTCCTCCATTACCTCGTGGCCGGGAACACCATCGACGACGATGTCGCAAGCCTCCTCGACAAGAAGGTGCAGGACACGCGCCTCATCCTCGACGGGGACGAGAACGCGGTCGGCCTCATCCAGCAGCATCGGCAGGCGCGGCTTGTTGCCCAACTGGCACTTGCCGAGACGACGCGGTTGGAAGAGGACGAAGTCGAGGTGTGACGGGCGTCTCGCAACGGTGCCGGGGGTCACGGGCACGTCGTCCGCGGGCGCCGGGGCCGGCGCGTGAGCGCGGATCGGCGACGGTCCCGCTCACACGCCCCATAGGAGCTTGCGCAGCGTGAGCCACACATCCTGCGGCGGCCCCGTGAACGGCGCCATCTGCTCGTCCAGCCGATCGACCAAGTACGTGCCCATGACGGTGGTCCACAGCGTCGCGCGGATCGCATGGTCGATGGCGCGCCACTGGTCCAGTTCCGGACGCGGGTCTGGCCCTTCACCGGCAAGGAGTGCGGTGCGGGCGCGTGCAAGTGCCTCCTCGTCCACGAGTCCGAATCCCTGATCGAGGGGCGCCGTCGTGGACGTGCCCGGTTCCGTGCCCACCTCGACGGCGGTCGGCGCGGGGCGGCTCGCATTCAGGAGATACGGGAGCACGTCGGTTGCCCCATGGGCGAGCCCCGCCCGGCGGGAATCAAGGAGGAGGTGCGCGAAGTGGCCGACGGCATTCGGTGTCGCGGCGCTGGTTCCCGTCGCGATTGCCACGCCGTTGAAGGAATCCGGGCCTGCCGACGGCACGTCCGTCTTCGCCACCGCATCGACTGGGATGCAATGCCACATGGTCGGGTTCCCGGATCGGGGCCCCGCCGCACCGATGCGCGTGACCCACTCCGGACCCACGTAGGCGCTTGTGTAGGTTGCACAATGATCCGGAAGCGCGGTCGACCCGGAGACCCCGTTCCCCGAGGCGATGAAGACGGGTTTTCCTGCGCGGGCGGCTTCCCTCGTGGCAGCTTCGATGCCGAGCTTCGCGTTGCCGGCCGGGCCGCCCGATTGCGGCGCGTTGGCGGGGGTCCCGATGCTGATTGAGAGGGCATCGATCCACGGTTGTCGCGCCGCCCATCGCACGCCGGCCTCCACATTGCCGACCTGGACCGCAACGAGGAGGACGTTCCCGTCCGGAACGCCAAGGGTGGCGCCCAGGGCGAGTGCCGCGCTCGCGGTCCCATGGCCATTCACGTCGAGGATTCCAGGGGACGGCGGGTCGAGGAGGCCGTGCACGCCCAAGGTCTTCCCGAAGGTGACGCCGGCGACGATGCGGGTCCCCGGGAACGTGTACACGCTTGCGTCAACGACGCCCGTTGCCGGGTCGTACGCGGATTGGCGGATGTCGGACCACGTGTCGCCATCGGCTTCGTACGCCTCGCCCCACGACTCCGCATCGAGCGTCAGGTCGAGGGTGCGCGCATCCGACGGGAATCCGGGGAGCCATGTGGCCGGATGCGCCGCGAGCCCGGGCGCCCGGAAGAACGTGTGGTACGGGTTCACGCCGGTGTCCACCATCGCGACCACCACATGTTCGCCGTCGGGCCGCGCCGGCCGCGGTTCCGCAAGGGCGCCCGGCGCGCGTCGCGGCTCCTCACCGAGCGGGTCCGCCGCCGGCGGTTCACCGTCAAGCGCGTAGGCGAATGCGTAGGAACGGGGCGTGGACCCGCGCGCCTTCAGGATCCATGATCCGGCCGGGGTGGCCGGGAATGCGACCTCGCTGGAGGTCTGGGGTTGGCCGCAGAACGTGCGCAGGCCGCCGAGGGGGTCCTCCAGGTCGAAGCACGTGAAGGAGCCCCATGCCCGCAGGGTGAGGGTCTCCGCGCCTTGCGGGATCGGAAGGGCGAAGGCATCCACCTCATCCCCGGCGGCGCCATCGAGCCGCCCCTCGTGGACGACCCCCTCGGCCACGGGCACCGCGTGCCGGGCGTCCGCGGGGGCGTCCCCACCGCTCCCTGCATCATCCTGCGCCGCGGGCGGGAGGAGGGCCGGGCGCGCGTTGAGGGGGCCGGCGCGGGAATGGCGCGCGTCCGGGGCCGCCTCGTCCACACCGATGCCGAAGCGATACGTGGTGGGAACGGTGCTTGAGAAATGCACGAACCACACGCCGGATTCCGTCACCCGGACCCTGAGGATCCCGGGCTGGATGACCTCGTACACGCCCGCGGAGTGGCGGGGGTCGCCCGGTGCGCCGCTCGGCCGCGTCAGGTCCGCGGCGATCGAGACCGACGCCACCCAGTGGACATTCACGACGGACCCCGCGTCAAGGTCGATGGCAAAGTGGTCGTCCGCATCCCCCGCTGCGCCGCGGAGGCTGGCATCGTACACGTGGCCCGAGGCGATCCGTGCGCCATCGACCGGCGTGCCCGGCGCATCGCCGCCGGAACCGGCATCGTCACCCGGCAGGTACGCGGCGGCGTCGTGGTCGGCCCGGACCGACTCGCCCACCCATGCGAGGGATGGAATGACAAGCAGCACCGCGACCACGAATGACGCGAGGGGGATTCCGGGTTGACGCGCGACGCCCATGGGCCGCAACGTGCCGTTGTGAGCCAAGAGTGTTCCCCCGTACCTGCACGTGGGAAGCTGGCCCCATGGCGTCCCGCGGCCGACAGGCAATCCATTAAACCGGCGGCCCCTTCCCCCGCACCATGCACGCACTCGTCGTCGAAGGGGGCGGCATGCGCGCCTCCTACGCATCCGGCGTCCTCGCCGCCCTCCAGGCGGGTGCCTTCGTTCCGGATGCGATCTACGGCACGTCCGCAGGCGCCGCCCTTGCCGCATGGTACGCCGCGGGGCAGGCGGCGGACGGCGTCCGCACCTTCGACCACGCGCAGGACCGACGCGTCCTGTCGTACCGCCGGTGGCTCCTCGGACGGGGGCCTCTTCTCGACACGGAGGACCTGTACGGGCGCGTGTACGTGACCGAGATTCCCCTCGACGTGGAAACCGTCAGGAAGGCACCGTACCCGGTGATCATGACCGCCGTCGACGTGGCCACGGGCGAAACCGTGTACTTCGATGCCCGCGAGGGAGATGTGCTCCGCTTCATCCGGGCATCAAGCGCGCTTCCCCTTGCCGCCGGGGACGTCGCGATCAACGGCCGCCGCTACCTTGACGGCGGCGTGAACGACCCCATCCCGCTGGCCCGCGCCATCGCCGACGGCGCCCGCGAAGTCACCCTGGTCCTGAACCGGCGCGCGATCCCGCGCACACCCGAGCCGCCCTTCGTGACCCTTGCCGTGGGCCGCCGCTATCCTGCGCTCCTCCACGCGGCCATGCGTCATCACGTGCACTGGAATGCAGCGCTCGCGCTCGCGCAGGCGCCGCCCGATGGCGTCACGGTCCGCATCGTGGCGCCGCAGCGCGACCTCGGGGTGGGCCGCATGACGCGGGAGCCGGAGCGCCTCGCGATGGCGGCGGCGGAAGGGATGAAGGATGGGCGCACGGCCCTCGCGTCCTTCGCGGACGTCTCCGTCTGATGGGACCCGGGTCGTCCCTCGACCACGCCGCAGGGTGGACCCCCCACCGATGCCCTCTCATACGCGAGCCCTCATCCCCTGACTGTGCCCGAACCCGACGCCGCGGACCACCTCGTCGACCCGGAAATCGCCCGCGCGGAAACCCTCCCCGCATCCGCGTTCACGGACCCCGCCTTCCTCCGGCGCGAGATGGCGACCGTGTTCGACGCATCGTGGCTCATCGTCCCGGACCGGGACGTGGACGCCCTCGCCGACGACCCGCGCTCCCTCCAGGACCTCGTCCGGCGACGCGGTGCCCGCGCCCCCATCTCCCTCCTGCACCGACCCCTGTTCCTCCAGCGGGATTGGCAAGGCGTCCTCCGCATGTTCCCGAACGTGTGCACCCACGCGTGGCACACCCTCGTCCAAGGCCCGGACCGGGACCGCTCGGTCACGTGCCCGCAGCATGGGCGCAAGTTCGACACGGAGGGCCGGTACGTGTCGCAACCGGGCTTCGAGGACGT
>JBFILE010000338.1:0-4423 GCA_041599855.1 Thermoplasmatota archaeon | reverse complement strand
GGGCCACCCCGAAGGGAAGTGACTCGGCGGGACATGGCGGACGCGGGCGCGGATGCAGGGTCGCGGATGGGTTGCATGGGGGATGTGTGGCCCGCAGGGCCCCTTGATGACAGAGGCGCGCGTGACGAAGTCAACGCGGTTCCGGTCACGGCTTGGGTGACGCAGCGGGTGGGGGAATGCGTCCCGGGACCGCGTGAGTCCTGGACCGGTTCGCCCAGTATTCGTCGAACCTGCGGGCCCGCGGGACATGTCCCCGAGCATTACTTGTGCCGCAACCGCGAGGCGGAGGTGACGGGCGACCGCTGATCCATGGATCCTCGCGGATCCGGACGCGGCGTTATGGACGGGTCGGTTGCGATTCCGGTGAACCCGCCGCGGTCCGTCAGGGGCGCGACGCAAGTTGACGGCGGCCGGCACCGATTCCAGATCCAGGCACATCATGACGACCATCGTGATCGCAGTCATGATGACCCTCGCGGCCATGCCGCTTTCGTCCGCCATCCCGGCCGAGGGGGCCACCGAGGTCATCACGGACCTGTCCGATGACGAGCGCCGGGCCTTCATGGACGACTGGCTCGATGTGTTCGTCCGCGGGACGCGGCACATCAACGACACCCCCGATTCCTACCCGTACTCGGACGCACTGAAGGAGGATCTGTCGCGTCAACTCGTGGCCGAGATCAAGGGCTTCAACGCCTCCATGGCGGCCCAGTTCGATCCCGCAATCGCGGGCCCCGCCCTCGGCCTCTCTTCCGCGGACGATCCCCTCACCGGCAAGGATGGGCACACCGTGACGAACGAGACCGTGGAGAACATCTACGCGGGCTTCGCCGCGTCCATGATGTTCGAGCGGCAGGCGTTCTTCGACAAGATGCAGCGCATGGTGGAGGACATGATCCCGGCGAACGGGACCGGCGATGCGCCCACGGGGGACGGCAATGAATCGATGGTCGCGAACAGCGTCCTCGACTCCATGGCCGCGCGCCCCATCCGCCATTGGGCGAACGCGCTGGAATACCCGCTGGCCCCGCCCGAAGCCTTCGTGGCAACGGACGCGGTCAACCGGACGACGGTCCGTCCCGTCCCGGTTCCCTCGAATCTCACACGGGCCCTCCCGTTCTCCCCGTTCATGGCGGCGAGCGCGGCTGAATGGCAGACTCCCGGATTTGCCCTCGACCTGCCCCGGCTCGTCCATTTCCTCTCGGGGCTCACCTCGTCGCCGGCCGACACGCTTCTCTCGACATTGGGGGAGGTCGCGAAGACCGCGGACGCCATCGTCACCACGACAACAGGGTCCCTCGATGATTTCCCGGAGGTCGCAGGGCCCGTGCGATCCCTGTACGGAGCGGTGAGCGCCGCCGAAGCCGCCGTCCTGCCGGTGCCGCGGACGATTCCCCTTGCGGACCTCGGCATCGATCCGCTGCCTCCCGCCCTCGCGGATCTCGTGAACGAAACGGCGGACCTCATCGCGGCCCGCACCATGGCGGGCTCCGTGAACGGGCAGGATTTCACGGGGCCGTGGGACGTCCCCCAGGTCCTCGACCTCGACGGGGATTCCGTCCCCGATGTCCAGGTGGAACTCAAGGGCGAAGTGCGCATCAATTCCCTTTTGGGCGGCCCCGAGTTCGTCCCGTCCTTCTCTTTCACGAAACTCTCCGCCATCGACGTTCCTTTCAACGTGACCGTGGTCTACCGGCCGGATTCCTCCGCCACCCGCATCGCGCATGTGGTGGACCTGGCAGCCGGCAGCACGAGTTTCACCTCGGCCATGGTGTCCCCGGCGCGCTTCGCATTCAGCGGGACCGTGGGGTCGGTCACCGGTCCCTTCAATCTCCTTGCGGCACGCATCCTGCCGGACGGGGCCATGTCCCAGATGGACCTCGCCCTCGACCGGGCACCGGCCACGTGGTCGATCGCTGCCACCACCGACGCCGGCGCGGGAACGGCCTCGGTGGACGTGGACGTGGGCGCGCTGGTCGCGGGAGCCATCACCGTCGGCGTGCTGGGCACCGCCCGCGCATTCGCGGTCCGGCTCATCAGCGAGGCCATCCCCGTGTTCACCCTCCACGTGCACGGCAGCGAGTTCCGTCTCGACGTGGACGAACGCAGCACCGTCGAGATCTCCCTTGCGGAACTGGATCCCGCGGACCCCTCGATTGTGCGCGCGGAACGCGGCGTCCGCATCGGGAACACGGCACGATCCACGGTGATCGAACTCGGTGGCGAACGGATCACGTACCTTGCGGACAAGCGCGGAGCGGACATCGCCCTCCTGCGGGATGAGGGCCCGACCGGGCCCGGCGGAGGCAAGACCAACCTCTGGGTGGGTGTCGAGCAATCCGGCCGCGAATTCACCATCGAGGTGACGCCGGGGACGATCTCCTTCGGCGCGTTCGCCCTCGTGCCGCGCGTATCCATCGTTGTCACGTCGGATGCGTTGAGCGGCATCGACGGGCTCCTCGATGCCGGGCTCTTCCTCCTGAACGACACGACGACCGCCTTCACCATGAAGGACGTGCAGCGGGCCGATGTGGATGCATCGACCGTCGGCAACGTCGTCGTCGAAGCGGTCACGTCCGGGTCCCATCCCTTCGTCTTCCGCCTCGACCACGGGGACGGGTCCAACGAGACCTTCATGTTCTCGAACCTGCCCACGACGGGAAGCATCGGACTCAGTCCGGAATCGCTCACCATCGGGACCAGCGAAACCGTGGGCAGCATCGTGAGCGTCGTGAACGCATCCTCCCTGATCACCGGCGGCGACCCGTCGCAGACGATCGCCGTCCTCCAAGGCCTCGAACTCGGCGCCGCCATCTCCATGGACGACGCCACCCTGAACGTGAAGACGAGCGGCTCGATCGGGGTCGCGAACGTCCTCGGATCCAACGTGGCCCTCGACGGGGCCTTCGTGTTCGAGAGCATCCCGGACCTCGATCACGTCCTCGCGGAAGCCATCGGCAGCGCCCGTCAATATTCCTCGCGCCTCGAAGGACTCGCCGGGAACCTGAGCGGGGGCCTCTTCGGAGTGAGCGCCGACCTCGCCCTCGACATCCTGTTCTCCGGGTCGCTCTGTCAGGTGTTCGGGAAGGACGAGGTGCGCTTCGAGGTGTGCTTCTCGAACGTGCCGGACCGGATCTCGATCGAGAGCGAGGTCGATTTCCCGGCGGGCATGGTGCTCCGCTACGATGCGAGCGAGGTCATCCACCGGTTCTCCGTGGGATTGTACACGCCGGACGTGGAGATCGTGTTCGCGATCCTTGAGATCCCGAAGGTCATCGAGCTCGTTCTCACGACGACGGATCTGACCCTCCAGATGGACAGCCGCATCCAGGCGATCCTCCTCACGGCGCGCCTGAAGGACATCGTGATCGCAGCCGGCATCGAGGACCTGCCGAACCGCGTCCGCTTCGAGTGGTCCGACGGCGGCCTCGCGCCCCGCCTCGACCCCGGTGAATACATCGGGCGCGCGTTCGTCTTCCTTTCGACCCCGCAGCTCACGTTCCTTGTGGACATCGTCCACATCCCCGTGTTCGAACTGGGGTGGACGGAGGACGGGATCACCGTGGACCTGGGGGATTCCGGCGAGGCGATCGAACGCATCACCGTGCAACTCCACGTGGACGTGCTCGACGCCGTGCTTGAAGCGGAGCACATTCCCGGGTTCAGCGTGCATTTCGAGGAGGCGGGAGGCGTCTTCCAGACCTCGGGGCGTTTGGGTCGCATCGCCGCATCCCTCACCGTCCGCGACGTCCTTGAGGCCCTCCTCGTCATCGAGGACGTGCCCCCGGCCATCGTGGAATGGAGTGAGAGCCGGCAGAAGATCAGCTTCGTGGACGAGAACCCCGCCAACGGAGTCCCTCCGAAGATCGGGAGGTTCAAGCTCCAGTTCACGGTCCTCGACATCCTCCTCTTTGCGCAGGCGAAGGGAATCCCGGCCCTCGAATTCACCCGCGCCGAGGGAGGCTTCAACTTGCAGGCGCCCGCGGGTGTGGATGAACTCGTGCTCATCGCCGCCAAAGGGTCCGGCTACTTCAACCCCTTCGAGCGCACCACCGACTTCATCGGCGTGTTCGCGCGCCCGGACGAACTGAGCTTCGGCCTCAGCGTGCGCGTCACAGGAATCGAGGGAATCTCCATCGTGAAGGATGACGTGTTGAAGAAGCAGACCGTGAACGTGGATTTCGCGGTCGACAAGGACCTGCAGGTGATCGTGGACGTGCAGACCGCGGGCATCATCCTCCTCGCGGACCTCCTGATCACGGACCTCGCGGCCGAAACCGTGTTCAACTTCTCGCCCGACGGGGTTCAACTCATCGGCGACCGCTCCGGCGTGACAACCGCGACGGCGTGGCTCCAGGCGCGCCTTTTCGCGGGCACGCGCCACGCATTCCACCAGCTCCCGGAACCGTTCTGGAGCTTCGAG
>JBFILE010000337.1:0-4425 GCA_041599855.1 Thermoplasmatota archaeon | reverse complement strand
TCCTATGTTGCCCGCTGCAGCACCTCGTGCGCATCGGAGTAGGTGATCCGCGCTTCGGGCCCACCCGTGATGGTGTGGATGTGGCCATCGACCACGGCCGCACAGAGGCCGTGGCGCGGTGTCGGCATCGGCGGGAGACGCGTCCACGTGTCCGCGGCCACGTCGTACGATTCCACTTCCGCGTTGGTGCCCCCGTCGTCGCGCTCGCCCCCGAGCACGATGAACGACCCGTCGACGACGGCCGCTGCGACGCCGCCCCGCGCCGTCGGCATGGGGGCGCCCGAGCGCCACACCCCGACCGCGGGATCATACACGTGGGTGGCCGCGGTGTTGGAGTCGAGCCACAATTCCCGGCCTCCTGTCGCAACGATGACCCCGTCCACGGCGCCCACGGCGAGATGGTCGCGCGCGACCGGAAGGTCCGGGATCGTGGACCAACTGTTCCCGCGGATGTCGAACACGTCGACCCGCGCAAGGAGGCGGTCCGCGTACGAGTACCCGCCAATGACGTGGATGCGTCCCTCGACGAGGGCGACCCCGTGGCCGCCCCGGGCGACCGGCAGGTCCGTGACCCGCGTCCACGTCGCATCGCCCGGCGCCCATGCGTACACGCGCGTCGTGGGCTCGAATCCGACCCCGGCAAATCCGCCGAGGACGTACACGCGTTCGTCGTACACGGCGACCCCCGCGTGATGGAGGGCCACGGGGTACTGGGGAATGTTCGCCCAGTTCCCCTTCTCCGGATCGTAGCTTTCCACCTTGCGCGTGACCCGGTCGTCATCGTCGGTGAAGCCGCCGACGAGGATGATGCGACCGTCCACGACGGCGCATGCGGCCTCGGTACGGGCCACCTTCGGCGCGCTTGCCGTCGTCCACTTCCAGCTCCCGTTGGCCGGCGCCTCGATCGGCGGGGGATCCGTGGTCGAGGGCAGGTTCCTCAGCGGGTCGTCCCCGACCATGTCGCCGGGACGCTGGGTGACGGGGTTGTTCACGGTTTCCCCCACGCAGCCCGCAAGGGCCGGCGCAAGGAGAAGGATGGCCAACAGGATCCGGGTTGGCCGGCCGGTGTTCCGGAACCGCGCAGCCGGTGGCGGCGAACCCGACCGTGCCCTCAAGTGCCTGAACCCGTCACCCATGATGCGGTCGGGCCGAACTCCCGATGGATGAGGATTCCGCCACGGTCGAGGGGGTCATCCGGCGGTCGTGTCCGCACCGGCCGCTGCATCCCGCTCCGCCTTCAGACGCTGCGCTCGGTCGATGACCGCGCACGGCCGGCATGTGCCGCCGCTCGCGGGCTCGCCACACCCCGGGCATGCGTCCAACTGGCGCGTCGGCAGCGTCGCAAGGAGGGCATCCGCCATGCGGTCGTACCCCTTCAGGAGGCTGTGGCGCGTGCCGGGTTCCGCTTCCTCAAGGTCGAGGAGCATGTCCCGGAACCGCCCCCGCGTCGCCCCCGCGCTGTGGGGGCATTCGCCTTCGTGGACCTCGTACCCCTTGATGAAGCAATAGAGCGCGACTTCCCGTTCCGGGATGGAGCGAAGGGGCATGATGCGCGGGATGAGGCCGGGGATGACGCGCTTGTGGGGCCCGAGGCGCGCGAGTCGATCCGTGTCGCCGCGGATGGTGTTCATGAGGATCGTCTGCGCCACGTCATCGAGGTTGTGGCCGGTTGCAACGTGGGTGGCACCGACGGCCTGCGCGCCCCGGTTGATCGCCCTTCTCCTGAGGACGCCGCACGCGGCGCACGGCATGGTCTGGGCATCCAGCTGGACGAAGGTGTCCATGGAGAAGCCCGCCATGCGTTCGTAGGACTCCACGTGCATGGGGATGTCGAGGGCCTTGCACTCGCGCTCGGCAATGTCGAGAGAGGGTTTCCGGTAGCCGGCGATGCCTTCGTCCACGCTCACCGCGAACAGCTCGATCGTCGGATTCTCGTGGAAGATGTCGTGGAGGAGGTGAAGGGTCGCGACGCTGTCTTTCCCGCCGGAGAGGGCGACGGCGATCCGGGCACCCTTCTTGAAGGGGCCCTGGTGGCGCAGGTCCCGACGGACGCGTTCACCGACGAAGCGCGCGTGATGGGTCCCGCAGAGGTGCTCGCCGCTGTACCGCACATGGATGACGGCGGGTTCCTTGCACTTCGAGCACGAGGGCACGGGGCCGGGACCCCTGTGTTCCGGTAAAAGGGTGACTGGGGCCGGCGGTGGGACGTGGCGCGACGAGCGGCCCACTCATCGGGGGACGGTAGTGTCCTTGGCGGTGATCGTGGCGGTGGTGGTGGCGGTGGCGGTGGTGGTGGTGGTGCGCGGGGTGGCTGCGGCGCACGGGAGACCGATGCGGCTCTTGGGTCGTGGGGGTTCTGGCGCGCGTGCGCCCCGCCCGCGCCGAACCAGAACCCGTCAAAGCGTTGCGTTGGTCTCCTGCAGTCCGATCCCGAACACGTGGCCCGTGAACCCGGTCACGGTCACGTAGCGCACGGTGTAGGTCCCGACCGCGGGGTCCGGAATCTCGATGGTGGACCGGAGTTTGCCACCCGTCAGCTCGGTGATCGCGTGGCGCGCAACCTCATTCCCGTCGGGGCCGAGAAGCTGGATGACGAGGGGGCCGCCGGTGGCCACATTCGCGTGGAAGGCCAGACTGTCCACGGGGTCATCCGCGGGCACGTTGAACGTCTCCTCATGGGTCGCGTCGCGGGTTTCGGGACCGCGGTAGAAATCGCGGCCCCGGAGGAAGGTGAACGTGCCCGTCTCGCCGAAGCCGTGGCCCGTGATCTTCGCATCCAGGATGGTGGCCGTGGCATTCCGGATCTTGAGGGCCTTGAACCATCGTGACGCGGGATCGTAATCGTAGTCGATGACCTTGCCCGTGCCGTCCACGTCGGTGCCGTGGACGCGCCAGCCACCCGTGGACGCCTCGGTGACGACCATGTTCCATGTGGTGCCGAAGAGCGGCGTCTGCCACGCCTTCCCTTCTGCGATGGGGAAGTCGTACATGACCGCGTGGGCGCCCTTCTCATGGGGCGCCATGTGGTAGTGGTGGATGCGGCCGAGGAGCGGAATCGTGTCGTAGAGCGCATGCTCCATGGTGATGTTCCGGTCCTTGACGCCGAGCCAGAAGTGTTCGGTGGCGGAGTCGTTCATGAAGTGGACGAGCTTGACCGCACGGGTCGATCCATCCGGGAACGTGAACACGGTGTTCCAGTACTCGCCGACCCCCCACCACGGCGCCTGTTCGAGGCGCTTCTCGGGGGGCGGGTCGGACCCGGTGGGCACGCCCGTCGGCGGCGTCGCGGTCGGGGGTTCGGGGGTGGGGGTTCCGTTGGTCGGGACGCCGGCACCGGGTGCGGGAGGGCCTTCCGTGTCGCCCGCGCCGAAGCAGCCCGCGAGGGAGGATGCCAGGACGAGGACGGAAAGGGTCAGCGCAAGCGGCCGCATGACCGCGTGTAACATGGCGGCCCTAATAGCGGTTCTTGTACTGCCGTCGGGGCGTGCCGGTCCTCGGGTGGGGCCGGACTCCGTGGGGCAGGCATCCAGCGGCCTGTGCACGTCCCGGGCCCGGAATCCGCGTCGTCGTTGACGTGACCGCACGTAGTCCGGCAGGCCAACGGGTGCCCGATTCGCGGGCCGTGTCGCGCACCTCGGCACCAACGGCGGCTGCCGTCCTGCGGTTCCGCCTGCCGCGGTCGGCCGAATGAATTAAAAACAGGTGTCCGGTTCCGGGCGCATGGCCTCCGGGAAGCCGTACCTCACCCTGGACGACCTCGCGCTCGATGGGAAGACCGTCCTCCTGCGCGTGGACATCAACAGCCCCATCGCGGATGGCCGCGTCACGGGGAAGGACCGCATCGTTGCCGCCGCCGACACCGTGGACGCCGTCGCATCCCGGGGCGCGCGCGTCATCATCCTCGCCCACCAGGGTCGCAAGGACTCCGACGACTTCACGAGCCTGAAGGAGCACGCCGGCATCCTCGATGCGGTGACCACGTGCAAGGTCGGTTTCTTCCCGGGCATCCATTCCCCCGAAGCGCTGGCTGCGATCCGGGCGGTTCCCGTGGGCGAGGCCCTCATGCTGGAGAATGTGCGCGGCCTCGATGACGAGAACATGAAAGCGGATGTTGCGACCCTCGCGGACACCGCGTTCGTCAAGAACCTTGCAGGCGTTGCGGACGTGTTCGTGAACGACGCGTTCAGCGCCGCCCACCGGGGCCAGACGAGTCTCGTGGCCTTCGCCGAGCACCTGCCGAGCGCCGCCGGCGTCACCATGGACCAGGAATTGACGGCCCTTGCGCAGGCGTGCGAGGACCCGGAGCACCCGAACGTGTACTTCCTCGGCGGCGCAAAGCCGGAGGATTCCATCGCCGTCATGCGCCACAATTTCGAGCGCGACGTCCTCGACACGGCGCTCCTCGGCGGCCTCGTCGGCGAACTC
>JBFILE010000336.1:0-4444 GCA_041599855.1 Thermoplasmatota archaeon | reverse complement strand
CGATCCCCGATGGCTCCCGCAACCGGAACACGAAACCGGCCCTGAACCCCGCAATCCATGACGCCGGACCCCCGCCCCCCGCTCCACCCCCACGCCGGAAGAATCGACGATTCCACCCCCCACCCGTCCCCACGCCGACCATACTCTTATATCGGGGCGGACTGAATCGCGGCAGACCCCCATGGCCACGGCTCGTCTCGTCCTTGAGGATGGTACCATTGTGGAGGGCGCCGCCTTCGGCGCCCCGGACACGACCCGCTTCGGCGAACTCGTGTTCAACACCGGGATGCAAGGCTACCAGGAGGCTCTCACGGACCCCTCGTACGCCGGCCAGATCCTCATGTTCACGTACCCCCTGATCGGGAACTACGGCGTGAGCCCCGACTGGTACGAGTCCCCCAAGGGCCAGACCTGGGGCATTGTCGTGCGCGAAGCGTGCAAGACGCCGAGCCATTATCGCGGCGGTGCCCGCGCCCTCGACGATTTCCTCGTGGACGAAGGCATCCCCGGTATCGAAGGGGTGGACACCCGGGCCCTCACCGTGAAGACCCGCGCCTCCGGGACCATGCGCGCCGCCATCACCACCGAGGAGAACGTGGACGTCGAAGCCCTCCTTGCGAAGGTCAAGGTCATGGAGTATCCGGATCACGAGAACCTCGTGGCCCAGGTGGGCGTGCAGGAGATCACGGAACTCGACGGCCAGGGTGCGGGTACGGTCGCCCTCTTCGACACCGGCGTGAAGGAGAACATCGTGCGGAACCTGAAGAAGCGGTTCGGCACCGTGTACAAGCTCCCTTGGAACGTCACCGCGGACCAGGTCTCGAACCTTGACCCCGACGGCATCTTCATGTCGAACGGACCCGGCGACCCGAGCCACCCCGAGATCCTGAAGCACACGGTCCCGACCCTCCGCGCCATGATGGAAACGTACCCGGTGCAGGGCATCTGCCTCGGCCACCAGCTCCTCGCCCTCGCGTACGGCTTGAAGACGTACAAGCTGCCCTTCGGCCACCGCGGCGCGAACCAGCCCGTGAAGAACCTGGAATCCGGCCGCGTGTACATCACGAGCCAGAACCACGGGTTCGCCGTGGACCCCGAGAGCTGCCCGGAGGACGTGATGATCACGGAGGTCAACGCGAACGACGGCACCGTCGAAGGCCTCCGCCACAAGAAGCTCCGCGTGCTCTCCAGCCAGTACCACCCCGAGGCGTGCCCCGGTCCCCGCGACACCGAGTTCCTGTTCGACCGCTACAAGATGTGGATCGATGACGGGCGCACGCCGCTTGCGGACAGTTCCGGGTTGCCGGCGAAATGATCGGGCGGAAGCTGCTGTCGCCATGGATGCCGTAAATGCCGTGGGTTCCGCGACCAGCAGCAAGCGTTGCCATCAATACGGACAATCCCCCCACACCCGGCCCCTGTCGCCGCCCCTGCCCCGCGCGCGACGCTGCCGAGAAACGGAACCCTTTTCCCGGACCTCCCGATTCGCCGCCGAGGTGACCTGATGGCCGTCCGAGTGAACATGGGGTGCGGGAACGATTACCGCGAAGGCTGGGTCAATGTGGACGTCGAGAAGACGGTCCGCGCCGACAAGCACGCGAGCTTCCTCGAATTCCCGTGGCCCTTCGAGGACGGCAGCGTGGACGAGGTCCTTCTCTCCCACGTGGTCGAGCACGTGCCCACGGTCATGGTGGAGGGCCGCGACGCCCTCGTCGTCATGCTGGAGGAACTGCACCGGATCCTCGCCCCCGGCGGCAAGGTCGTCATCAAGATCCCCCACTGGAATCGGCCCGCGCGGCTGACCCTCGGGAACCCCACCCACTACCGGATCATCTCCCCCTACACGTTCCAGGGCTTCAGCCCCGGCCAACTCGTCCAATTCAAGTACGCGTCCACCGCGCGGTTCCACGTGGAGTCGTTCACGAGCAAGCGGCACCCGCCATTCGCGGACCGGATGCGCGTGCGCGGCGTCGGCCTCACCGTCCACCTGCGCGACCGCCTCCTCGGCCCCCTCATGAACTGGGCGCCGTACGAGGGCACCATCATCCTCACCCGGGCGCCCGGGGATGATGAAGGGGCCGACGCCCCGAAGGCCGTGGCACCCACCGCCGGTCAGTAGCCGGGAATCCCCGTGGGGCATCGCGGGAAAAGGAACGGACCCAAGGAAACAAGTCCGGGCTGTCCCCCGCATCGGTATGCATCTTCCACGAGCCAGCCTCCGATCCTTCGCCATGGTATCCCTGTTGTCCTTCGCCTCGGTCCTTGCGCCCGGTTTGGCGGCCGAGGAACCGGAGCGTTTTGTCCATGATGGCGCGTTCGAGGGGGGCTCTGTTTATCCCATGGGTCGAGCCCAGTCGTTCGAAATCGAGTTGGATGCCGGCGACACGATTTCGGCTATGCTGACAACCGATGACGCCTTGGTCGACTTCGACCTGTTCTTCTACAATCCGTCCGATCGATGCGGCACCGACCTTGACGAAACCGCCCGATGCCTCATCGAATGCCGCGACGACGAGTTCGGCGAGCTTCCCTTCATTCCGGAGGAAGAATCCTTCACCCGAACCGCGGCGGTGGACGGTACCCACGTGATTTCCGTCATGTTCCAGACCGGGCTCGGGCAGGGGACGTACCCCTACGTCTTGGACGTGACAGGCCGCGGCGCGGAAACGACGCGGTTTGTCGGGGAACGCGAGAACACATTCGCCGTGCGGGTGGACCACTGCTCCGCGCTCGAAGCCCTCGGCGTCCTGTAGGCGTGATGAGCGGACGTTCGTGGGTCGGACGCATGGCGACGTCGGCATGCGGCGTCCGCAACTCGTATGCCGGTAGCGAAGCGATCCCGAGCGCTTTCGGCCAGCCGGTCGCGGCCGGCATGGGTGTCACGGGACCCGCGTCGGCCGGCGCCGGCGCATGCCGCCGACATTCTGCTTCCGAGGCAGCCCCGAGGGGATCGTGGCCCACGGCCCAGCAGCCCCCGCTGTTGTCACCCGCGGGCGCGGGAAAAGACCATAGCCTCCCCGGGTCCTCAGCGGAACGGAGGCTCAGCCATGCGTCCCAGCGCTCTCGCCGTTCTCGCCATCATGATCATGCTCCCCCTGCCCACCCTCGCCGATGACCCGGTGTGGGAGGAGACCGGGGCGCTCCGCGCCACGAACGACCTTGCGCTCACCGGCCGCGGCGCCATCAAGGACCTCGTGAGCCCGACCATCGGGGCGCCCGTCATCATCCGGGAAGCCGGTTCCTTCGCCGCCGAATTCGCGATCGCTCCCGACGTGGGCATCGCGGGTGTGGAACTGGACAACGCGGCCCTCGGTTGCGATGCCGCCGCATCCCTTGGCGACATGGGTGCCACGAAGGTGTGGGCCGACCAGCCGGACCGCGTCGTCCGCCACGCCACCATCACCGTCGATGCCGCGTGCCCACGCGGCCTCTACGACCTCGTCGTCCGCTTCCTCATGCCCGTCCCCGGCGGCGTGTACGGCTGGTCCGATGCGCAGCCGAATGCGGTGAGCATCATGGACGGCGCCCGGTGGGACGCCCTCGCCGCCGGCACCGCCGAGCCGCGGTTTGTCGTCATCGCGGACCCGCAGATCGGGGACCCGCGCGCCTTCGCCGACGGCGCCACCGAGAGCCAGACTGAAGGCTCCCTCCACCCCATGATCATCCGCGCCGACGGCGTCATCGGTGACGGGACGGCGGGCAAGGACGGCCGCTGGCGCGCGTTCCAGGCCGTCATCGACGCCGTGAACGCAGTCGAGCCGGACTTCGTCCTCGTGGCCGGCGACCTCGCATTCTCCCAACTCGTGCCCGGCTCCTACGACTACGAGTACGCGGAGATCCACCGCGTCATGCAGCAGTTCACCGTGCCCACGTTCCTCGCCCCCGGAAACCACGACGGGTACATGGCGAGCGGCCAGGACGGATTCGCGTACTGGAACGCCTTCATCGGTCCCGCCTACTTCGCCCGCGAAGCGACTCCCGGCACCCACGTCCTCGTCCTCAACACGTATGACTGGAGCGAGATGGACCGCATGGGATTCAGTCTCGCCGTGTCCGCGTGGGGCGGCCAGGTCCGGTCCTCGCAACTCGCGTGGATCGCGGCCACCCTCGGCGACATCCGCGCGGCGGACGCGGGCGCCCGCATCCTCAGCGTCGCGCACCACTCACCCTCGTGGGTCCAGGACGCCTACGCTGCCGAGGATCCGTCCGGCATCACGGCCGGCGCCCAGGGTTCCCCGGTCGCGGAACAGGTCAGCCGCGGCGCCGTCAGCGTCGCCACCACGGACCAGGGCTGGAGCGGCATCAACCGCCTGCCCCTGCGCGACCTGCTCCGGGCGAACGACGTGGAGATCCACTTCGCCGGCCACACCCACCGGGACCGTGTCGCCCGCGACGATGGAACCGGCCGCATCATCGAGACGTTCCAGACGGACCACGGCCGCGG
>JBFILE010000335.1:0-4445 GCA_041599855.1 Thermoplasmatota archaeon | reverse complement strand
TCGAGGTCGTTCCACCACCCGTACCACGCGGTGATGTGGAGGTTGCCGACGACCTCCGGCGGCAGGATGAGGCGGGGGTCCACCCCTGCGCCTTCGAGGACGAACCCGGCGTGGACATCGAATCCGCCGCCGACGCCGGCGCTCGCGGTCTGCCACCCCATCTGGGAATCGAGGAAGAGGGAGCCACTCCCGGGCGACTGCCCGGCCGGCGTGACACGGTTCACGTAGCCGTCCACGGGATTCCCGCTCGCGCGGACCTGTTCACCGTCATCCTCGAGGGTCGCCTGGGGCGCGCGGCCGATGCCTTGCTCATGGAGGGTCCAGTGGCCGGCTGCGGCGAGTGGCGCGCCGAGCGCCAGCGCGAGACCGAGGATGAGCGTGATGGGGAGAATGACGGCGGGTTGCCTCATGGGGGAGCCTCCAAGACAGGGTTCCCGTTCGAGTGTGATAGATGTTCGCCCGTTCCCGGCGGGGAATGCCGCCCTGTTGGCGCCGGTGGGTGTGTGTTCATGAACGGGTCAAGGGGACAACGGGGCATGATGACCCGAACCTTCGCTGTTGTCGCATGCTGTTTCCTCCTCGCGTTCGCGGCGCCGTCCGCCATCGCCGACCGCATTCCGATCACGCCCGTTGCGGGGACCGGCTGCGTGTACCTCGTGTCAGCCGGAACCGGGAACACCACCGTCACCTGCGACGTCGATTGTGCGCCGCACGTACAGGCCGAGGTCGCCGTCGAGATCATGGGCGGCCAGGTCACGGGGACGATCCAATGCGGGTCCATGAGCGCCTCCTGCACCACCTACTCCATGTGCTCCGCGCGGGCGGCGGATCTGATGCCTGCCGGGCGCGGCACCTGCAGCATGGAGATCAAGGCCGTGGCCTACGCGGTCGCGCGAATTCGCTGCGGGACCCATGAATTCGCGGCCGAAGTCGGGGCGGTGGAGTGATGCTGCGGGTTGCGACGGCGGCCGTCCTCCTGTCGCTGCTCCTTGCGGGGTGTATCACACCCGAGGTCGCAACCGGTGCCGGCAGCTTCCGGGCGGAGGCGCCACAGGACGGCATGCTGCACGCGTCCGCAACCGACATGGCGACCGCCCCTGCCATCCGCATCCGCGACATCCTCCCGGAAGCCGGCTGGGTCCTGCACCGGATCCCTCTTGCGTCCGCCGCCCGCGAACTGTCCTACACGGTGACCGTGAAGGTGGAGATCCTCCACCGCGAGGATGCGGACCGGCCCCGTGGGTTCCTCCTCGTCCAGCCGCCCCTCCTCGCGGCGGCGGGCGCGCCAGCCGTCCAGGACCCGATCCTCGTCGTCGGGAATGCGGAGCGTCTGGAACAACGCGTGGTCCGAACGGTGCATGTCACGTCCGACGTGCCCGCGGAGGAGGCGTTCGTCTTCCTCGCGAGCGACGTGCCCCTCAGGTACGAGATCCGGACGGCAATCACGGACACGGTCGACACGCCCCCCGTGGTGCGGGGGCTCGGGGCCCGGATCGTTGACGTCGCGCGGTCCACGGGTCCGCTGCCTGCCGGATCCGTCGCCGTCCACGTGGACGATGCCCCTCCAGGCATCCACATTCTCGCGCTCTCCCAAGGTGCGGCGGTCGCATTCAACGCAACATTCGCCAACGGGGTCGAAGTGACCGACGTCGGCCAGGCTTCCGCCGTCGGCCTCACCCACGGCCCGCAGGGCGTCCTCCACGGCAGCTTCCACCATGGAGGCCGCGGGGAAGCGGTCGCCATCGCCGTCGATGCGGACCTGCGGGCGCTCATCCCGACCGCGGCGCCGTCCACGGTGTTCCGGGCGCAGGCCGGGTGACCGCGCGGCGGAAGCGTCGACGCATTCACCAACAAGCTTGATGGAGCCCCGCCGGGTTCACGGCCCCATGACCCCCCGAATGAGCGGCCTCCTCGCCGCCATCCTCGTCGCGCTCACCCCGACCTTCGCGGGTTGCATGGACCCATCGACCGGCGCAGGCGCCAATGCTGACGAGGCGTCGATGGCGGAGCTTCACGCGATCAGCAAGGTCGTGGCGCAGGGGTGGCGCACCAACGCGGTCCTCACGAGTGCGGCCGCCGTGGAGGAGGGGAAATCGGTGGAGGAGAGCGAATGGGACGAATTCGATCTTCCGTGGGATCCTGCGGTCGGGAACGGCCGCGCCGTCGCATGGATGTTCGAGTTCGTCGATCCGGCGACCGCCGATTCCCTGTCCATCGCCATCGCCGCCCACGACCGGTCGGTCCTTGCGATGGAGGAGGATGACGGCAACGAGGTGCCGACCGCCATCACATGGGGCATCGACTCCGGGGATGCGGCGCGGATCGCCAAGGCGAACGCGGACTTCAAATCGGCGGTCCGCGACCTCAAGGATCCCACGTACTGGTTCGCGCTCGAGGCCGACGACGACGAATTCACGCCGGGCGACGAGGAACGCCCGCGGTGGATGGTGATCGCCTTTGACGGGTACGATGACGACGTCGCGGCCTATGCCGTGATCGATGCCCATTCCGGGGACGTCCTCGCCGCCGGCGACTGGTCGTTCGACGCGGACGAATGGAGCGGGTTCTCGTCCGGGAAGACGCACTTCGAGCGCACGTGGACGAAGGAGCTCACGGCACGGGACCCACACCACGAGTACTGGTTCCCGGTGGAGGAACAGGGCGTGTCGATCGGGATGCGCACATGCACCGGGCAACGCGTGCCCGGCGGCACGGTCCGGTACGAGGTGAAGACCCCGTCCGGCGTGGTCCTCCACACCTACGATCAGGATGCGCGCGGATCGTCGCAGACGAGCTTCGGCACCTCCGAGACCGGGAGCCACACCGTGTCCGCGACCCTTGTCGATGGGGTCGCCACGGATTACCTCGTCGAGGTCGTGGTGTTCTCGGGGGGCTCGTTCGACACCGGCGAGCCGATTTCGGTCAATTGTTGAGGGGCACGCGTCCCCCCATGGGGGCCTGGCCGATGTCCGGCGCCGGGTTGCCCCCCGCCTGCCATGTCAAAGCGCCGGCGGCAGGTAATCCACATCCACGATGCGTTCGCCCGTGATGTCGATGCCGAGTATCGGCTCATGGAAGCGGTCGATGCGCGACTCGGTCGTGACGAGTACGCCCACGGCCATGGCGGCACCGGCAGGAAAGATCACGGCGTCCCGTGCGTCGACATACCCGGCGGACGATGCACTCGTGGGTCGGCACTCCGTATTCCATCGCAGTGTGATGGGCGCCGCATCCTCACGGATCTCAAGCGTCCCCGGGTCGAGAAGGCGATTCGTTTCACGGATGTCCCGGTGAACGACCACCCGCGGCCACGGCCCACCAACGGGAGTCAGGGTGATCGCCGTTCCGCGCACATGGGCGAGGGGACAGACATCGACAACCTCACTGTTGGGGAGTGTGGGCAGGTGCACGTTCTGGAGACGATGCGGCCACGGCTGCGGATGGAGCCGCGGGTCGCACGTGTTCGCAAACGGATCGAATTCGGCCGGGTCCTCGGGGTCGCAGACGACGCCGAGGTGGGTGTCTGCGTTCTTGTCCTTCCAGAGGAGCGCATGGGCGCGGAAGGACAACCATGTGCCTGCGGTCCGTTTCCCAGGCCCGATGCTGCCGGCGGGGTCGAGCGCGTACACGCTGCCGAGGCATTGGCTTCCGGGGTCGGCGGTGACCGAGGTTCCCGGCACCGACACCACGGCACCCGCGCACGGGTCGCCTCTTGCGGTCATGTCGAAGTAGAAGTGGTACGCGTCCCGGTACGCGTCGTACCGGTTGCGGGTCCCCCAGAGGTCGAAGGCGGAATCGGCAAGCGCGAGGCCCCCGTAGTCATCATGCTGTGTGGTGGGTTCCTTGCCGTAGGGTGCCCGCGGCATGTTCTGGACTTCGTCGAATGAGGGTGCGTCATCTGCGACTTCGAGGAGTTCGAGCGCGGCGTCCCGCACGCCGCTGTAGGCGTCGAGGATGGGTTGCATGTCCGGGATGCCCGGCCAGTAGGCTTCGCGGATCGGGTTCACGTACTGCCGGTCCAGTTCACCGGGGGCGGGCCCGCTTGCAAGGTAGAGGGATTCCACGATCGGGCTGACGGCGGAGTAGCGGTCCACATCGATGAGGGCGGACGGGTCGTCCACGTCGTATTTCAGCGAGGTTCCGGGAAGCGCTCTTGCCCCGGCGAGGGTGAGGACGTGGAAGCTGGCGATGAATCCGTTGTCGAATGAGAGGAATCCCCCCCCTCGCCAGCCCTGTTCCGACCCTTCGCGATCGGTCTGGTCCGTGAGTTCCTTCACGATGGCGTACGTGCGGGCCCATCCCACCGCCCCGGAACTGTACATGACGGCGACGGTGGTTTCGACGCCGTTCCCGATTCCCTGCCACACGAACTCGTCGGCCCCATCATCCTGGGAGTCGTGGACATCGTCGATGGCCCCGTCGAGGTCCTTGTCCAGCCATTGCCC
>JBFILE010000334.1:0-4489 GCA_041599855.1 Thermoplasmatota archaeon | reverse complement strand
GATTGGCGGGGGCCCCAACCGTCTCACCCACCCCTCGCGACCCGCGCGATTCCGCTAAGTTGGCACCCCCATGCCCCCACCCGGACCTCGACGCCCGGCGGTCGTCCCGCGGCCGCCCGCCGCCGCGCCCCGACGCGCCGCCGCCTTGTCAGATGGCGCGAATCGAGCGCCCGGAGGGCGCTGTCCGATCCCCCGCCCTCCACACCCGGTTCCACGGGAATCTTGATACCCCGTCCGTCTCCTCGCCCTGTCATGGAGAGGCTTGGTAAGCTCCCGCAGCGGAGCATTCTCATCGCGACCATTCTCGTAGCCGCCGCGCTCGCCCCCCAGGTGATCGCCGTCGGCTCACCCGATTCCCCGGCCCTCGCAGGCATCCACGACAACGTGGCATTCTACTCGGAATGGCATCGGGACCTTGACGGCGACAAACTCGACGACCGCATCGAGCGCGAGATCGCAGAAGGCGCAACGGGCGACGTGCTCGTCCATGTCCACTACGATCGCCGCCCGACCGCGGATGACGCGACGCTCCTGACCACCGTGTACGGTGCCTCGGCGACCTACGTCATGCACAACTGGGACGACATCCAGGCGTTCGTGCCCTACGCGACCGTCGCCGGCACCGCGGACGCCCCCGGTGTCGTCGCCGTGGAACGCGTCGACGAATCCCGCCTGTCCCTGGAAGTGGCGCTGCCGGCCACGCGCCTTGCGCGCTCCACCGGCACCGTGTCCGACCATGGCATCAACCACGGCGTCGGCGTCCGCGAGACCCTCGGCCTCCGCGGCGAAGGCATGGTCATCGCCGTGATGGACACGGGCATCGACAACACCCACGCGAGCCTCGACGACCTGGACGATGACGACACGACCTTCGACCCGAAGCTCGTCCACAAGATCGACCCCGCGAACGGTCAGGTCCTGTGGGGCGGCGTCGACTCAAGTGACGGCTTCGTCATCGTGGAATGCATCGACCCGCCGGACAACTTCTCCCACGGATCCCACGTCGCCGGCATCGCCGCCGGCACCGCAGCCGGCGCCCCCGAAGGCGCGGCTCCCGGCGCGAAACTCGTGGACGTGAGCGTCGCCGACGTGCCGGTCACGAGCCCCGTCTGGATCCCGGGCGTCATCCTCGGCCTCGACTGGGTCCTCGACTTCAACGCCGGCAACACCTGCTTCGGCGACCCCGGTGAGGACAGGATCGATGTGCTCACCATCAGCCTCGTCTTCAGCGAGGACCCGAAGGCGAGTGTCAACCGCAAGCTCACGGACGTGGTCCGGAGCGGCATTGTCGCGACCATCGCCGCCGGCAACCCCGGCAGCAAGGCGGAGGACGTGGAAGGCGCCGAGGGCGCCATCGTGGTTGCGAACAGCGACGACCGCGGCACCATCCGCCGGAACGACGACACGCTGAACCCGTCGAGCGGCCGCGGCCCGCGCCAGCACAACGACGGCGACCTTGACACACTTGACGAGATGCGTCCCGACATCGCGGCGCCCGGCACGAACATCAACGCGCCCCTCGTCGGCAGCCGCGCCCTCGCGTGGAGCCAGACGGGCACGAGCATGGCGACCCCCCTCGTCGCCGGCATCGTCGCCCTCATGCTGGAGGCGAACCCAGCGCTCGCCCCCGTGGACATGGGCTCGAATGAAGCCATGGGCCTCATCGGCGCCGTCCCCGTGCGCGACGTGCTGCAGGCGACCGCGAGCTATCGGGAAACGGCAGCGACCAAGGTCCAGCACAAGGAATCCGGCAAGTTCGGCCTCCCGTGGAACAACGGGTGGGGCTACGGGCTCGTCGATGCGTACGGCGCCGTCCTCGCCGGCATGACGTGGGGCAGCGATGCGCGGCCCACGGCGTGCTTCACGACGAGCGTGACCGACGGCAACGCGACCTATGACGCCTCCTGCTCGTCCGACGACAATGCTATTTCCACCTACGTGTGGCATGTGGGGAACGACACCGTCATCGCAACGACGACGGCGACCCTGACCCACTCCTACGAGCACGCGGGCATGTACAACGTGCGCCTCATCGTGCGCGACACGACCTTCCAGCACGGGTCCACGAATGAGACCGTGGTCGTTGGCGACGGTGGCGGCGGAAACGGCGGCGGCGGGGACCCCGGGACCGGCGAGGACCCGGACACCACCGTGCCGAACCTCACGGACGGCGCAGCCTATGCCGACACCGCACCGACGGCCAGCACGAACGGCGCCAAGTTCTACAAGATCAAGGTGCCCGCTGGCTCCACGAGTCTCACGGTGCAACTCGACGGCGACGCCTGCGCGCCCACGTGCCGGGACAACCTCGACCTTCACGTGAAGAAGGACGGGAAGCCCGCGCAGGCCGGGGATTGCAGCGTCACGGGAACCGGCAACTCCGGCACCTGCACGCTGACCCTTGACGGCAGCGCCGGCTGGTGGTACGTGCAGGTCGTGGCGAACGCAATCCCCGTCGGCATCTCGTTCACGTTCACGGGCCCCGTGGCGGGAACGGCGTATGAGGTGACGGCGACGATTGCGTGATCACGGGGCGCGCGGTTCGTGGTGACGGACCGCGCGCCACCCGGCGTGGCAGATCTCACCATCCATCCACGATGGTGGAGGATCATCCATGGCGGCATTCGTCGTGACGCGCGATGTCGCCCGCATGACCGATCATCATTGACCAGAGCAGGCGATCAGATCATCCCCGCTTCCCGGAACCAAGCCACGGAATCCCGGAGCGTCGCCTCCACCCGCGTGCGCCCGAGCCCCAGTTCCGCGCGCGCCTTCTCGCAGTCCACATGCCGGGAATGATGCAGCATGTCCACGAATTCCAGGGGCAGGATCGGTGGCTTCTTCGTGACGAATTTAGCGGCCACTTCGCTGGCGAGACTCGCCGCGCGCAGCACCTGGTACGGGACGCGCTGCGTGGGCGCTTCAACACCGAGGATGTCGGCGGCCTTCTCGACGACGTCGGCGAACGTCGTGTTCGCGCCGCCGATCACGTACCGCTGGCCCTTCCGCCCCCGGTCGAGCGCGGCCACGTGCGCAGCGGCGAGTGCGCGCACGTCGACGATGTTGATGTTCGCGTCCATGACTGCTTTCACGCGGCCTTTCGCCAACTGCACAAGGAGGGCTCCGCTCGTCGGCTTGACGTCACCGGGTCCGAGGACGATGGTGGGGTTCGTGACCACAACATCGAGCCCTTCCTGCGCCACATGCCGGTACGCCTCCATCTCCATGGCGTACTTGACGTCGAAGTAGGCGTCCCAGACGGTGCCGGGGCAGTAGAAGTCCCGCTCGTCGGCAAGGCGCCTGGCATCGCGCGACGGTGCGATCATGGAGAGGCTGGACACGTACACGAGGCGCCGGACGCCAGCGTCCCGCGCGGCTTCGAGTACGGCGCGCATCTCGCTCACTCCGCGGCGCACCACGGCATCCCGGTCGAGGCTCACGGTGGGATAATGGCCGGCCGCGTGGACCACGGATTCCACGCCGTCGAAGGCGGCGCGGAGGGAATCGGGGTGGCGCAGGTCGCCGTGGACCCATTCCACGTCCACGGCGGGCACGTAGCGTCCGGTGCGGCCGCGGGTGAGTCCCCGGACCGGGCGGCCGGCCTCGTGGAGGGCGCGCGCGATGGCTCCGCCGAGGAAGCCGGTGGCACCGAGGACGAGGGTCGGCGCGGCTTGAGCGTCAGGCACGTGGCCGGGAACGGGCGCGCGGCTAATGAAATGAGGTCCTTGCGTGAGGGGGCGCTCGTGGGACGGCGCCGACTATTTCTCGCCGTGGTAGTGGCGGATCCACCGTCCTGTCGGACCGAGCGTGTCCCCCGGCCGGATGATGACGCGGCACCGGTCGTGTCCCCGTGCGATGGATTCCTGGATCTCGATTGTGGCGGACCCGAAGTGGCGGGCGGCAATGCCGCCGAAGACACTCGAGGTCATGTTGCAGAGGGCGGGGCGTCCCTCGACGGCGGCCCCGAACGGGCAGCGTGTGTTTCCGAGGACGATGGTGCCGGTTTCATCGATCGATTCTACGAAGAAGCCGCCGTCGATGCGCTGTTTGAGCGCAACGAGGACGCGTCCCAGTTCGTCCCTCGTCCATGAGGCCGGATCGTTGACGATGCCGGCGGCTACCGCGGACTCCATGGTGGTTGCCATTTCGAGCCCGACGAGCGCAACGATTTCGTCCAGCGCTTCGCGCCCAACGACTGCCTCCACCTCGGCGGCCAGCGTGGTGACAAGGCGTCGCGTGAAGATTTCGTTGGTGAGTTCGCCGCCCACCGCCTGATCCATGGACGCGGGCAGTGGCGGGTGAACGGAAAAACATGCGCCCGCTCTGCCGCCGGGGGTTGGAGGTGGGGGAGGAGGATGAGGAGGAGGAGGAGGAGTGATGCGCGAGCGTCGTTCGTCGTCGAGAGGCGCGGAGCCCCCGCGGCCGCAGTTACACTGCCGGGGCCGGTGCCACTCCGGTGCTGGCCGCGCATTGCGGCCGGACACCGGAG
>JBFILE010000333.1:0-4505 GCA_041599855.1 Thermoplasmatota archaeon | reverse complement strand
CGGACGCGCAGGCCCACGAGCCGGTCCGTCACGAACAGGATGCCGAGGGTCACGACGAATGCGTACGCGGCCGTGATGGCCACCGCGATGAACTGGTCCACCACGAGGCTCATGCCGCCCGCGTTGTACGCAAGGGTGCCGGCGTCCGTTGCGAAGAGTCCTGTTCCGCCGCCGGCGTTCACGGCAACCGTCGCGAGAAGGCCCGTTCCGAGCGCGCCCACGATGCCGCCGACGCCGTGGACGCCGAACGCGTCGAGGCTGTCATCGAGGTGGAAGACGTCCTTCAGGACGCTCACGGCAGCGTAGCAGATGACGCCGGCCGCAAGGCCGAGGAGGAGAGCGCTCATCGGGGTCACGAAGCCGGACGCCGGGGTGATGGCGACGAGGCCGGCGACGAGGCCACTCGCGGTGCCGATGGCGGTCGCGCGGCCCTTGCGGAGCCACTCCACGACCGCCCACGAGGTGGCCGCTGCGGCCGCGGCAAGGTGGGTCGCGATGAACGCGCTCACCGCGAGGCCGTCCGCCGCGAGGGCGCTCCCCGCGTTGAAGCCGAACCAACCGAACCAGAGGAGCCCGGCGCCGAGCATGGTGAGGGGAATCGAATTCGGCCGCATCTCCTCCTCGCCGAAGCCCTTCCGCTTCCCGACGTACAGGACACACGCGAGGGCGGCGACGCCGGCCGTGATGTGGACGACCGTTCCGCCCGCGAAGTCGAGGGCGCCCATTTCGCCGAGGAATCCCCCGCCCCACACCCAGTGGGCCACGGGATCATACACGAGGGTCGTCCAGAGGAGGCTGAAGACGATGAGCGCCTTGAAGCTGAAGCGTTCCGCGAACCCGCCCACGATGAGGGCGGGCGTGATGACCGCGAACATCCCTTGGAACACAACGAAGAGGAGGTCCGGGATGGTTCCGGTGATGGACGAGTCGCCCGGGAGGATGCCGTTCAGGAACGCATGCTCGAAGCCGCCGATGATGCCGCCGTTCGATTCGCCGAAAGCGAGCGTGTAGCCGAGCAGGGCCCACTGGAGGCTCACGACCGCGAGGATCACGAAGCACTGCATCAGGGTCGCGACGACGTTCTTCTGGCGGACCATTCCCCCGTAGAACAGCGCGAGGCCGGGGACCATCAGCATGACCATGGCCGCAGCGACCAGGATCCACGCCGTGTCACCCGCATTGATCCCTCCGGCGGGTGTCGCTTCCTGGGCAGTTGCGGTCCCTGCGGCTCCGAGGAGTCCAAGGATGGCCACGATGACGAGAACGGTGCGGAATCGGGTTCGGGCATCGGTCAACGGGTGCATCTCCTGCGAACAATCGGAGCCGGTTTCCCGTGCCCAGGAGTTCGCTGGATGAATCATGTTGCGGACAGTATATGCCCATTTCCGGAATGTTACTGGTCAATTGTCGCTTATTCGTGGGTAATACTGGTCAAATGATTGGCCGTATTTAATAGGGTTGATATTTGGCAATAACGATTCGACCATTGCCTTCATCCCCGGCGATGCCCGCCATCGCAGCGGCCAGCCGGAGCCGCCATCCACCCCCGCCCCATCTTCGCGATACCATATTCGACCCTTGTTCCCGGAATGCCTTGCAAGGGTCGGGGAACGCGGCACCCGGATGCCCCCCACCGTGCCGTTCTTGACCCATGCCCATTCCCGCCCATCCACGTCGTGGGCATCCTTCGCGTGCGTCGTCGCGTTCCTCGTGCCTGTCGTGCTGGCCGTCCCCGCGGCGGAAGCGGCAGGCCGGAACTCGATCCTCGTGACGCCGATCACGGTTCCCGACCTCGATGGTGACGGCATCCACGACATCATCCTGTACGAATCCGAGAGTGACGCTGAATGGGGCGGCGCGGCGAGTGCCAGGTTCGAGGCGCGATCCGGCGCGACCGACCGCATCCTCTGGTCCCGGAGCTACACGAAAGGCACCGCATGGACCCTGGACACGCTGCGCAACGGAGCCGTCCACGACGTGATCATCGCGCACGAACTCACCCTCTCGCAGGGCGCATGGCAGGTCGGGTACGTCCGCAACGAAACCACCACCATCGACGTGGTGGAAGGCGACTCCGGCAACCTTGCATGGTCCCGCTCCTTCAGCGGATCCTCGGTGGCGTGGTCTTCCAACATGCACGGCATGCCGCTCGCCCGGCAGTCTCGCGTGATCGGCGACGGCCACGGCGTGCGCGCCGCCCCCGCAGGGACCTCGGAATCCGCCATCGGCCGCGAGGACGTGATGCTCTCCGTGATCGATCGCGAGGCTGCCGCAACAGGGGTCACAAGCGTCACCCGGATCCATGGTGAAACCGGCACGCGCCTCTGGGATCGTGCCCTGGTCCCCTTCCCCGGAGCGACGCCGCCGGCGGTCGTTGCCCTGCCTGACGTGACGGGCGACGGCCTGCCCGATTGGGCCGCTACCTCGTCGTTGAACCACGCGCTCGGCAGCGTCGTCACCTTGGATGCCCTCGACGGCGTCACCGGTCAGCAGGTCTTCCAACGGTCACTGCCCATGGTCGGTTGGCCGAGCACGATCTCCGTGGAGAAGATTGGTGGCGCCGTGCCGCGACTCCTTGTTCTCTCGCCTCAATCGCCCACCATCTCCGTCCTCGATGCAGCCCCCGACGGGTCGCGCTGGCAGGTGGAGCGATCCCTTCCTGTGTACGCCTTCATCGCTCCCGACACGAACGGCGACGGCACCGACGATGTCACCATCGTGAGCGGAGCAGGCGCGGTGGCCGTCATCGAAACCATCGACAGCGCAAGTGGCGCACTCGTCGCAACCACGCGGTACGCGGCACCCGTCGAACCGGCCGACCGTGCATCGTTCCGGGCGGAGATCGTTCCCGATGTGGACGGCGACGGATACGCGGACATCCTGATCCTGCAGGAGGCATGGCGGTACAGCGACGGCGCAGGCGGAGTCATGAGCCGCGTGTTCGGCTCATTTGCGCGGGCCACGCTGTGGTCCGAATCCGGCACCGGATTCGCGGGCGCGAAACCCTTCGCGGACGTGACCGGTGACGGCCGCGGCGACCTCCTGATCCTGCGCACGATCCGTGTCACCGGGGCCATCGAGGCCACGTGGGCCATCTACGACGGCACGACCGGGAATCGCGTGTGGGCCACCGAACGAACCTACCCCTACAACAGCATGGTCGATCGGTGGGCGGTCCTCGCGCCCGGCCCCGACGTGGACCGGGATGGCGCCGCTGAGATCCTCCTCACCGTGAAGGAGGTGGAGATCGCGTGGGGTGCCACCTCCTGGTACGTGAAACGCTCGGAAACCACCATCGAGGCCTTGTCCGGATCGGACGGCACGACGGTTCGTTCGTGGAGGTTCATGTGGACGTGACGCGGGCGTCGAATCATCACGCGCCACCGGCGGCACCCTAAAAAGGGCGGCCATCGTCCGCCGCATCGTGGCCCCGCGAAGCGACCTTGTGAAGCCCCTCCTGTTCGTGCTCCTCTCCATCATCTGGGGCTCCACGTGGCTCGTGATCAAAACCGGGTACGGCGGACTCGGCCCCTTCAACGTGGCCGGCATCCGCTTCCTCCTTGCCGGCGCCATCATCGTCCCCATGGGCTTCGCCATGAAGGTGAAGTGGCCCGCGGGGCGCGCGGAATGGGGCCTCGCCGTGTTCGTCGGCATCGTCCTCTTCGGCCTCGACTACGGCCTCATCTACTGGGCCGAACTCGTCCTCGAAAGCGGCATCACGGCCGTGCTCTTTGCGACCATGCCGCTCCTCACCGCCTTCGCCGCCCACTGCTACATCCCGACCGAGCGGCTCACCATCCGCAAACTCGGCGGCACCCTCCTCGCGTTCGCCGGAGTCGTCGCCCTCTTCGCCGGCAAGCTCCGCGTCGACCCCGAGCACGCGTGGCCGATGCTCGCCATCATCGCAAGCGCCCTCTGCGCGGCGGTGGCGAGTGTTGCGACGAAGCGCCACGGGGCCAGCCTGCATCCCGTCGCCTTCAACGGGCCCGCCATGCTAATTGGCGGTGTCGCGCACATGGCCGCGTCCCTCGCAATCGGGGACGGATTCCACATGCCGACCGCGACCGGCACCTGGCTTGCCATCGTGTACCTCGCGGTTGCCGGGAGCGTCCTCACGTTCCTCGTGTACTTCTGGCTCCTGAAAACGTGGGATGCGACCACGATGAGCTTCATCGCCATCTTCACGCCGGCGATTGCCATCCTTCTCGGATTCCTCGTCCTTGACGAGGTGCCCGGCCCCGCGGTGGCTGTTGGTATCGTGCTCATCCTCGCTGGTGTTGCGCTCGCCGTCACGAAAAGTGGGCGAAGCCGCGGCGTGTCGAGCTGAGGCGGTCGCGCGGGTCATGGACGGTGCGGGGCAACGTGGCGGGGAGTGCGGGTCGCGAGGGGTGAGTGGGACAGTCGGAGCCCCCACCAGCCCACCCCCACCCGCCGCCTCGCAAGCGGCCTCCCCCCTGGACGCGACCGCTCGGCACGACCTACCCCGCCACGCACGGCCGTGCCCT
>JBFILE010000332.1:0-4519 GCA_041599855.1 Thermoplasmatota archaeon | reverse complement strand
GCCGTTCGCGATGATTGTCACGTCCGCGCCGTCGCGGAGGGTGCGCGCCTTCCCGATCTCGAAGCCGTCTTTTGCGGCATCGTCGAAGAGGAGGGGCACCTTCTGGCGCGTGAGCTTCAGGTACGCGGGGCCCGGGCTTTCCGCGAGGGCTTCCGTCGCATGGACGGCTTCCCATGCGTCCGCGGGCACGATGACGCGCATGTTGGGGAGGGCGCGGTAGATGGCGACGTCCTCGATGGCCTGCGCACTGCTCCCGTCCTCTCCCGTCATGAGGCCGCCGTGGCTGCCCACGATCTTCACATTCATGCCTGGGCGCGCGACCGCGTTGCGGATCTGCTCGAAGGCGCGCTCCATGAAAATGGCGAATGTGCTCGCGAAGGGCTTCATGCCGCTTGATGCAAGGCCCGCGGCGGTGCACACCATGTCCTGCTCGCTGATGCCCATCTGGAAGAAGCGGTCCGGGTGCAGGTCACCGAACCATTGGCTGCGGGTGGATTCCGCGAGGTCCGCGTCGAGGGCGACGATGGTGTCGTCGCGTTCGCCGGCGCGCACGAGGCCAAGGCCGTAGCCGTCCCTCGTGGGGGCGGGCTTGTCGAATCCCTTGGGTGCGCCCATTCAAGCCACCTCCGTCTGAACAGCGGCGGGGGCCCATTCCACGCCAAGCTCCTTCATGGCGCGGACCATCTCCTCGTCCTTGAGGGCGCGGCCGTGGAACTCCGCGGTGTTCTCGGTGAACGAGACGCCCTTCCCCTTCAGCGTGTGCGCGATGATCATCGTAGGCTTCCCCTTGGTGTTACGAGCGTGCGCGTACGCGCAAAGGATCTCATCGAAGTTGTGGCCGTCGATCTCCACGACTTCCCACCCGAAGGCGCGCCACTTGTCCGCGAGGGGCTCGATGCCTTTCACGTCCGCAACGAATCCATCGATCTGGATCTTGTTGTAGTCCACGATGGCCGTGAGGTTGTCGAGCTTCCGGTGGGCGCTCGTCATCGCCGCCTCCCACACCTGTCCCTCCTGGAGTTCGCCGTCACCGAGCATGACCCAGGTATGATGATCCCGGCCCGCGATGCGGGCGGCGAGGGCGACACCGTTCCCGAAGGAGAGGCCCATGCCGAGGCTGCCCGCGCTCATGTCGATGCCCGGGACCTTGATGTCGCTGTGCCCCTGGAGGAGTCGGTCCACGCGGCGGAGGCCGTCGAATTCCGCGGGCGGGAAGAAGCCCATGCGGCCGAGGGTCGCGTAGAGGGCGGGCACGCAGTGGCCCTTGGACAGGATGAACCGGTCGCGATTCTCGTCCCTCGGGTTCTTGGGGTCCACGTGGAGAACGCCTGTGCGGTAGAGCGCCGTCACGAGTTCGGCCGCGCTCATGGACCCGCCGGGGTGGCCGCTGGCGGCGCGGTGCGTCATGTTCAGGACGTCGATGCGGACCTGGCGCGCCATCTCGGCGAGTTCCGCAATCGGGGGCCGCGTTTGGGGGGTGGCGGACATTGGCCGCGCCATGCCGGGGTTCGGGGATAAAGGATTCCCTGGTCGCTTCGCGGAGGTCGGGAGGGTGCCCGATGGGTGGGGCTCCGCTCGCCGGTTTTTCAGCGATTCACTTGCCGTCGGTCGGGTGCGCGGGGAACGCGACGAAGGCCGGCGCGCCGTCGCCGGGGCCCGGGGATTCCGCGCGTGCCCGCTTCATCGCGAGGCGCATGGACCGCTTGATGGCCATGCGTCGGACGCGGCGGCGGCCGGTGAAGAATGCGAAAACGATTCCCACGAGGATGAGCCCGAGGCCCGCGTACGCGAACGTCACCGGTCCACCTGCGAGGCCGAATGCCCCCAGGATGATTCCGGGGATGCCTGCGACCATGCTCGCCTGTCCGAGGCGTGCAGCCAGGGTACGCTCACGGTGCAGGCGACCACGCAGTGCGCTCAATTCCTTGTCCACGGGGGTCATCGGCGCAGGGACTCCGGCGTGGGCTATTGAACGCTTCTTCGATGCCGCGGTGTCACAGTGGCGGGCGGGAGTGGCATCGGTGCGACCCGGCGCGTATGACGGGGCGGAAAGGGACTTTAACAGGGACGGTCCGGAAGAATGGATGATGGTCCGCCCCGCGGAAGCCCGGAAAGCGCGCGCAGAGAAGCATTTGGCCCGGTTGAGGCTCCTCCTTGCGCTGAAGGACGAGATCCTTCGCACGCGCCTTGCAAGTGTCCAGGCGACGGCCCCCGGGGAAGCCCCCGAGCGCGTCATCTCCGCCATCGTGCTCGATGCTTGGGACGAGCGCAAGGTCATTGAGGAGGTCGAGGCCGCGTGGGCGACCTCGGAGGGGAACGTGGTGGAGGATGCGCCCCGGTCCCCGTCCATCGAGTTCGAGGAGCACGTGCGTGCCCTCATCGACCTGAAGCGGGAGGGCGTCCGCGCCTACCGGCAGGCGGCCCTCGACTGCCCGGATGCCACCCTGCGCCGCAGCCTGTTCAAGCTGGCCCGCCGCGAGGAGGAGCATGTCCATGTGCTCACGAACCTCATCGAGGTGGACATGAAGCAGATGAAGGTCACGGCGGAAGCCGGCGAAACGGCCGAATGACGCCGGGCCATCCGGCCCGCCACGGGGGCTCCCGGTGAGGGGCCCGTCGGCTAGGCCCGTGCGGCCTGCGCAGCCCGCGCCGCCCGTCCATTCCTTTTCCTGATCGGGGCGCCCGCGGTCCATGCCCGCCCGCCCGCGGCCCGAACGTCACAGCGCACGCGCTCGATGGCTCCCGCTGGCCAAGGGGCGATTGGGGAGCGCGGCCGGAGGGATTCGAACCCTCGAGAGGAGACCCTCACCGGTTTTCAAGACCGGCGCCGTGGGCCGGGCTTGGCTACAGCCGCAGACGGCCGGACGATTGCGGCGCTGCCCTTCAATCCTTTGGTGCGTGCCCATGGGGCAATGGCGCGCGCCGGGCTCCACGGGCACCGCCTCCTGGTTCCCCCGCGGTCCGCCCGGCCCCGCCCTTGGTTTCCTTTCGTCTTCAAGGAGGGCGACGATTGGTTCCACCGCCTTGGGCGCCGGGTTTGATCCGTGACGAAGAATTGGGTGCTGCGACAGGTGCCGTCCCCTGGTAGGGGAACGGGTGCCGCGCCGGAAATATCGCGAGCCACACACGTTGGCCTTTGGGCAATCAATCTTTATACTTCGAACTCGAATGGTGGTGCCATGCGAACAGTCCGGAAAGTCGTGATGTACGTTTGTACGCTCGACATGAGCGTCCATCCGGATGCCGAGGGCGCGAAGAAGCGCGCGCAACAATTGGAATCGCGCGGTGCCAAGAAGGAGGACGCGCCCCAGAAGCCCAAGAAGCGCCGCGGTGCGACCCAGGTGGAACGGGTCCGGCGCGCCGTCGAGGATGGTGCCACCACGGCGCGCGAGATCTCCGAGCGCACGGGCCTCACCGTGAGTCGCGTCCACGCGCTCCTCACGTACCTCCGGAACCGCGGACTCATCGCCGGATACGGCGACGACCTGCAGATCCCGGCGGTCACCAAGGGCAAGTGATCCCGGGCTGCATGGCGGCGGCGGGGCCGTGACATTGTCGCGTGACGGGACGGGGCCGGGACGTTGCCGCGTGACGGCACGGGGCCGTGACGGTGATGCCTGACGGCACGGGAACGACCCGCTGCTGCCCAACGGTCCTTGCCGGCGACGGCCGCGGCCCGCGGGCATGCTTCGCGCCGCACGGCCATCCCGTGACCATGTCACGCCATCTCTTCGACCATGGCGAGGATGTCGGCGCCGAACATCTCGGCCTTCGCGGGGCCGATGCCTTTCACCGCGAGCAATTCCTGCATGGTGCGCGGCATGGCCTCGTCGATGGCCTTCAGGACCGCGTCCGACGCAATCACATACGGCGGGACGCGCGCCTCCCGGGCGAGGCCGCCCCGCCATTCCCGGAGCGCTTGGAACAGAGGTCCCCCCGTGGGTTGCGGAGCGCCGGCGGGCGGCGCGGCCGGTGTGGTGTTTGCGCGGGATACGCCCGCGGCCGCTTGCGTTCCCGGCGGTCCCGTGCGCCCTGGGGCATTCGTGGCGGCGGCACCCGAGGATTCCGGCAGCGCGAGCAGTGTCGCTCCGTCGTGGTACGCCGTCACTCCCGCTTCCGTTGCACGCAGGCTTTCCCCGCCGTGATCGAGGGTCTGGCGTTCCACGAGTCCGCGGCGCGTGAGGGCCTGCATGATGTTCTTGATGACACTCGCACTCCGGAGGGCGAGGCGTCCCCATGCTGGGTTACCCGCAGCCCAATCGGGTGCGTCCGGGTCGGCGCGGAGGACCCGGATGAGGTTCGTCTCCCCCATGCCGCGCACGTTCACGAGCGCAAGGAGCACGCGCTTCGCCGTCGTCTCATCGTCCGGCACGAGGTCCGGGTCATGGACGTGCCGGATGCGGAGGCAGCGGTCGCAATTGCCGCACGTCGGAGGCGCGTCCTGCTGGAAGTGGTGGGCAAGATGGGCATGAAGGCACCCCTTCCCGGTGGCGTATGTCATCATCTCGTCCGCGCGTTC
>JBFILE010000331.1:0-4530 GCA_041599855.1 Thermoplasmatota archaeon | reverse complement strand
TCGGTCTCGGTCCACGTCTACGACCTGGCGACCGGGCGGCTGGTCGGAACGGCCTCGACGCGTGTCGGCGGCGCGGAATCCGTTCCGTCCCCCGGAGACCCGGGAATCACGTCCGCTACGTTCGTCCCGGCGAGCCTCCGCGCCGACGCATCCTCCACCGCATCCCTCCGGGTTCACGTCACACACCCGTGGGGCCGCGGCGTCATCGCCCGCGTCGATGCGGACCTTTCCGCCCTCGGCGGCGGGACCGCCATGCGTCTCCTTGACGACGGAACCGGTGGGGACGCGGTGGCTGCGGATGGCCTGTTCACCCGGGACGTGACGGCCGCCACCAACGCCACGCGCGGGACGGTCAGCATTCCCATCCTCGTCCGGGACGTGTTCGGCGTCACGGCCGCCTCGTCCGTGAACCTCACGGTGGTTTCGCCCACGGAGAAGGCGAGTACCGGTGCCCGCTGGTCCTTCGTCCCCGCGAGCGCTACCACGCCGTACCTGAATCTCACGAACCTGAGCTTCCAGCATGACACGGCGCGGGTGGAGAACGACCTGGTCTGGATCCGCGTGCAGGACCGGGCGGACACGGGTCGCTGGTGGGATGCCTACGTTCGGTTCGCGTCGACCACGTGCAGTGGCATTCCGTCCGTGTCCAGCATCGAGCTTCGCGCGAGCGCATCCGGCACGGCCTCCACCTTCACCCCGACGGGCGGCTGCTTCGCGGTGGATGCCGCGGGCGCCCGGATCGTCCTCTCGGACCCGGAAGCCAGCGTGGATTCCGCGGGCGCCACGGCCACATGGGCGGTTGCGGGCGGACCCTTGGAGAACCTGTACGAGGAAGCCGCCATTCCCGCCGCGAACGACGCGGTCATCCTCCATTTCGGCGACGAGTCCACGCCCGGCGTTGCGACCAACGGCGTCCTCCTTGCCGATTTCACGACTGCATTCCGTGCCGGCGCAGGTGGCGGCCCTGGTGGCGGCGGGCCCGGCGGCGGTGGGGTCGGCGGGGACACATGGTTCACGTGTCCCCCGGCGCTCATCGTGAGCGGTACCGTCGCGACCTGCGCCGCGCTCGCGGACGATGCCGACGGCGGAGCGGGAGCGGTCCTCACCGAGACCAAGACGGGCCAGACCAGCAGCATCTCGGCCACCTTCGATGCCGCCGTCGGCGTCACCTCGGGCACGAACCACGTCCTTTCGGTGCGTGGCGCCATCGACCGCTTCCCCGAGAACCTCCACGTGCAGGTGTGGGACGGGGTCCTCTGGACGACGCGGATGACCATCACATCCGCGACGCCGACCACTCTCGAATGGACCCTCACCACCGCTGAGTGGAACGGGGGGGCCCCAAGGGTCCGGTTCGTGGACCCGGATGCATTGGTCCCGGTGACTGAGGCCAAGGCGAGCTCCTGGGTCATCGACTGGATGAAGGTGGTATCCACATGAAATCGCCGGCAGCGGGGGCGGCCTCGGACGCGGCGGTCTCGAATGTCATCGGCGCCATCCTCCTCTTCGGCATCCTCGCGGGAGCACTCGTCGTCCTCAACATCACCACCGTGCCGGCCATGGGGTACGCGAACGAGAACGCACACTTCGAGGACGTCCTCGGCCGCTTCGGCGACCTGCAGGCGCGCGCCGCATCGGCCTCGGGTGGCACCGGTGCGGGAGCGGCCGTCGCAGGGGCCATTCCCCTTGGCCCGCCCGAGACCCGGGGGCACGACATCTGGGACGCGTTCCTTGCAACCCCCGCGCGGGCATCCGGCAATCTGCGCTTCGACCCCGCCTACGGCAACATCACCCTCACCCACACCCGGAACGGGTCGGCGGTCCCGGTCGCCGATGCCGGTGGCGCCGCCGTCCGTTTCCCCATGGGCCGCATCCTGTTCGAGCCGAACGACCACTTCCGCCACGAATCCTCCCTCACGTACGAAGCGGGGGCGGTCCTTTCGACGGACCTGGGCGTGAGCGTCATCCGCTTCGCGCCCGCCATCACGGTGAACATGTCCGGGGGCATCGTGGACGTCGCCATCGACACCCAGGCCCTCACCGGAGCCGGAACCGCCGTGGGCGGCGTAACGCCTGCGCGTCTCGGCCTCGTGCCTGCGGGGGCGGCGCGGACGGACGTGGCGTCTCCCAATGCCGACGAGGTGACCCTCCGGATGGAAACGGGACACGGAGCGGCATGGGGAAAATTCCTGAACGCGACCGCGGACAACGCGGGCCTCATGGCCGGCTCGGGGTACACCACGACCGTGTCGCGCGGCACGGGCTCCGGCGGCATTGACATCGTCACGTGGACCGTTTCAGGCGTCGGCACCGGGAACGATATCCGCCTCCGCGCCGGTGTGGCGTTCTTCCGTGTCAGCGTGGAATGACTGCCGCAACCTTGGGCTGAGCGACGGCGTCTCCGCGCGTATGACGGCCGCAACCCTGGGTGGAAGGTCGGCGTCCCTGCGCGAGCCAGGGAAGCAGCATGGTCTGCCGGTCGTCACCCTTGTGCGGCCCCAATGGTTCCGGAGCGAACCCGGGCCGTCGGCCCGTTCACCGGATCCGGCCCGCGGCGAACGAGCCCGTGATCTCGAGTTCCGTGTCCGTGAACCGGTACTCGATCCATCCGCGGTTCTGCCCCGTGCCGAGGCCACTTGCGCGGAGCATGAACTTCTCGCCCTCCGCCTTGAGCTCGATGGCGCCGTCGGCGAGGTGCTTGAACATCTGCACATCCGCTTCCTGATGCATCCCCTCATCGAGGAGGAACATGGTGGTCGCTCCTGCGCGCTTCGCCTTCCCCACGAGGACCTGCAGGAACCGGAAGGTGGTCTGCGCATTCGTGTAGGCCGCAAGGGTACTCGCCGAATCCACGATGAGGCGATATGCGCCGTGCTCGGGGACGATGACGCGCTCCACGTTGCGGACAGCGAGGCTCAACGCGTTCAGGTCCATGAGGCTGTCCACGTACTCGATCCCGGGCGTGGCATCCTCGATGCCGATGGAGCGGCTGTACGTGTCCACGAAGCGGGCGAGGCCCGCGGCATCAGCCTCCTTGTACGCCGGCTCGTTCGCAAGGAAATCATCCCGGAGATCGGTTGCCGATTCCTGCGTCACCACCATCACGCTCGGCTCGCCATTCCGCAAGCCCTCCAGGAAGAACCGCTTCGCCAGGGTCTCCTTCCCGACGAAGGGCGGTCCGTACACGAGGGCGATGCGGCCGGGCGGGATGCCGCCGCCGAGGAGCTCGTCGAGGCGACGGATGCCGGTCCCGACGTTCACGTCTCGACACCTCCCGCAAGGATCCGGTCCACTAGACCCGCAACCACGCGCCGGGCACTTGCCGGGTCCTTTCCCATGGCGCCGACGACGCGTGCATGAGGGGGGACATCCATGGCGCGTGCCACCTCATCCGGCGACAAGGCGCCCGGCTGATCCTGCTTGTTCGCAGCAACCACGATGGGGGTACCTTGGCGCGCGACCTTGTCCAGCATGGCGCGGGCGCGGGCGAACGTGTCCGGCCGCGTCGCGTCCACGACGAGGACGACGCCGAGCGCCTGACGGGAGATTGTCTGGAGGATCGGATCGAACCGCTCCTGGCCGGGGGTGCCAAACACATCGCCTTCGAGGCCGTTCAGCTCGAAGTGGCCGTGGTCCATGGCCACGGTCGTGCCGAGGCGGTCCACGCTCATCGACGTGGAGGACAAGGCCTGCACGAACGCGCTCTTCCCGGCATTGTGGGGCCCCGTCACGACGATCTTCGGGATGTAGACCACGACCCCGGCCGGATCCACCGTGCGGTACATGTGGGGCTTGGAATCGGGCGTTGGCGCCCACGGGGAACGCTCCACGTGGAAGTATTGGCTCACCGACACCCGATCCTCGGCGTTCCGCAGCCGGACGGTCGCGTCGAACGCATTCACCCAGTCATCGAATTCCGGGCCGTACGGCCATCGCGTGAGCACCCCGACGGCGACTGCGTGGGACCGCATCGCGCCCATGATGTCGACGAATGCCGCGTCGAACACGTCCCGGGGGGAGGTGTCGGCGAGGCTTGACAGGCCTTCCACGAGGAGGGCCGCATCCGGATGGTCGCGGGCGGCCGTGCCCAGGGTTTCCGCAAACGCCCCCAGCCGGTCCTGCTCGGGAACACGGTACGCCGCAGCGTCGTTGCCGCCAACGAGGGCGGAGAATGCGTCGATGAAGATGATGCGGTCGGCTTCCCCGGCCGGGAGGGCGCGGCGGACGGCCGCCACACTCCGGTGGGTGACCGCGTAGATGACGGGCCGCTCGGCCGCAAGGTGCTCGGATACGGCCGCATACAGGAACGGCGTCGGCTCGACTCCGGGATCGTTCACGAGGGCGACGGTGCCGCCGGCGGGTGTCCCGCCGAGGATATTGTCCAGGTGTTCGATCCCGAAGGCGGCAAGGGCAACCAAGGGATCACCCGAGGAAGCCGGTCACTTCCGCGGCCGTCTTGCCCACGGCCTCCAACATGGAATCGAGTGGGCGACCCTTCTCGGCGAGGGCGATGAGGATGAACTCGTCCCC
>JBFILE010000330.1:0-4530 GCA_041599855.1 Thermoplasmatota archaeon | reverse complement strand
TGACGACCCCGCCGGCCCGATTCCCGTACATGTCACCGCGTCCACATGGTTGCACCTAAATGGAATGCCGTCTTCCCGCGAACGAGGACCGGCATGGCCATCAAGTACTGCGATTTCCAGCCCCCGGAGCACCGCAATCGTCGACCCGCCAAGATGGAGTTCCTGGACGACGAGGAAGACAAGCACCCGCTCCCGATCTGTGACGCCTGCGCCCTGAAGCTCATGAAGCTGAACCCCGGCGCCATCGTCCGCCCCCTCGGATCCGGATCCCCCGCCTGATCCGGAGGAACCAATCAGCGGCCGATCCCGGTCGCATCAGCTACGGCAGTCGCTCGCCTGCCGTACCCATTCTGGTCACCGGCCCCTCGCCTGCCGTTTCGCTTTTCCTTCTCCTCCGTGCCGCTTGCCCCTGCCGCGGCACAACCCCGACATGACCCCGCGGCCCATGGCTGCCGAACCGCCCATGCCCTACAGATTCCACTCCCGCGCGGTCCCGAGCGCAGCGCCCACCGAGTATCCCCCACATCGGAGGCCATTCACCCGGCCCGCCGACCGGGTCGCGCATCACGTCGTCCGCACCGGATCCCGCGGCACGACCACATGGAACGTCGCACCCGCGCCCGGCGTGCTATCCACCCAGATGCGACCGCCGTGGGCGTCCACGATGTTCTTCGAGATGAACAACCCGAGCCCCGTCCCCGGCTCACGGGGGGCCGTCACGCCCTCCGGCGTCACCGTCGAGAACGGCTCGAACAGCTTCCCCCGAAGCTCCGCGGCAACGCCCGGGCCCGTATCCTCCACCGCCAGATGCACCTGGTCATCCAGTGCATGCATGTGCAACGTCACGACGCCGCCGCTCGGCGTGAACTTCAACGCATTCCCGAGAAGATTGAACAACACCTGCTCGATGCGATCCGGGTCCGCCTCACCGCTGACCCCATCCTCGATCACCGTCTCGATGCGGATCCCCCACTTCTCGGCGGACACGCGGAACGTCTCCGCCACCCGCCGTGCAAGGGCCGTCAGGTCCACCGGGACCGGCGTCACGGCAAGACGGCCATGTTCGATCCGCGCCACATCAAGAATATCGTGGACGAGGGTCTTCAACCGATCCGCCTGCTTCGACACGCGCTCGACACTCGCCCGCTGCGCCGGATTCAACGGGCCGTGCGCCTCCGTCGACAGGAGATGCAACTGGAGGATGATCGGTGTCAACGGATTCTTGATCTCGTGACTGGCCACGTTCATGAGGTGGCTCTTCCACTCGCTCACCTCCTCCAATTCCCGGATGCGATCCAGCCGGCTCTCCGCGACCTTCTGTGCCTCATCGGCACGCCGGGCCGCCGTCACGTCCTCGAAAACGCCCACGATGAACGCATCCGCCTCCTCGGGGCGAACCAGGTTCAACGTCATCCGCACCCACACATTCGATCCATCCGACCGGACGAACCGGGCCTCAAAACACTCCGGCACCCCGGCCCCCGCCGCGAGGCGCTTGATGGCGTCCCGGTTCCCCGGCAGGTCATCCTCATGCTGGACATCGAACAACGTGCGCGTCCGCAGTTCCGATTCCGTGTACCCGAGCAGCATCTCGAGCGCCTCGTTCGTCTCCCCGAACGTTCCATCCAATCGGACGCTCGCAATCCCGTACGGCGCACGATGGAAGATCGCTCGAAGGCGAGCCTCACGCTCCTCCAGCCTCACCTGCACGCGCTTGCTGTCCGTGATATCCTGACAAACGCCCACGAGGCGAACCAGGTTCCCCCGCTCGTCAAGAACCGGTTCCGCCCACGTGTGCAGATACCGCAGTTCACCATCGCCGCGAGTCACACGCTCATCATGCGAATACGGCTTCAACTCGTTGAACACGCGCTCCGTCGCAAGACGGACGCGCTCCCGGTCATCCGGGTGCACGCGCTCAAGGTAATCCTGGTACGTGGGCGTATGCGTCGGAGGCAGCCCGTAGATCCGGTACATCTCCGCACTCCATTTCGCCGCCGGTTCCCGCGGATCCCACTCCCACGTGCCCATGTGGGCGACGCCCTGCGTATCCACCATGAGACGCTCACTCCTGCGAAGACGATCCTCCTCAGCATGCCGGTCCGTCACGTCCGTCATGGTCACAAGGACGCCCTCCACCCGCCCCGACACCAACACCGGGCTCATGGTCGCCTGAAACCATGATGCAGGCTGCGCATCACCGGTCAAAGGGACATCCATCGTGTGGGTGAGCGCAGGACTCACCGCATCCTTGATGGCGGCATCCACGATCCCGCGGAAATCGGGCGAAACAAGACCCGTGAACGGACTCGAACGCAACTGATCCGGTGAGAGCCCCTGGAATCCCCGGAGAGCACCCACGATGCGGCCGTTGGTATCCAGCATGAGCACCGGGTCAGGGTGCCGGGCAAACAAGCGTTCCGCGGCCACCCACGAATCCGCGAGAATGCCCGTCACGCGAAGGGCATCCTCCTTCCGGTGCGCAGAAGAGGTAGGCAAAGGAGTGGGCGGCGTGTCAGCGCGAAGAATCCGGTCCATGGGTCAGCCACGGGCGGCAGACGCTCAGGGCATCGCCGCCGGTACTGATTTCTCGTCCCACCACGGTCTTAAGGATTCGTCCATCCTGAGGGTTGGACAGGACCCGGCACGGCGTGAAAATTCCACGCCGCGCCAAGATCCGGCCCCGGGCCGCCGCGTTCAACTCGCCACGGCGCGCATATCGATCGTCCAGCCGAGGCCGGCGAGTTCCGTGATGAGGCCTTGGACGGTCGCGCCCTCATCGTACACGACCATGCGACCCGCACTGCAGCAGCCACCGATCGCGATGTGGTTCACGACACCGAGCGCCTTCCCGGACTCGTGGAGCACCGGGCCACCCGAGTCCCCGAAGATGATGGGGCCTTCCAGGCGGTAGATCTTCTGGTTGTCCCACGTCATGAGCCCGACGCGTTCCTCCCGCGTCGCCTTCGTCATGCCGAAGCCCATGCCGTACCCGGAGAACATGACGACATCGCGCTGCCCCGTGTCGAGGTTCGTGGTGTAGCCGGTGGGGAGGCCGGGGTGGCCCTTGACCTCCGGGTTCACGTTCTCCTCGAACTGCGCATCCACGCGGATGAGCGCGAAATCGAGCTGGATGCCGGCAATGCCGTTCTTGTCCACGCCGTCATAGTCACCCATGTAGACGACGGTGCCGAACTTGCCGTGGGCGGACGTGCTCATGCGCTGCCCGACCTTGTCCACGCAGTGCGCAGCGGTGCCCATGTACACTTCGCCCGCATGGTCGCCCGTGCCATCGAACGCGAAATTCAACGTACAGATGCCGCTCACCTGATCGCCCGGCTGGATGGGTGCTGCGATGGCCGCGGACCCCGCCGGCAACGCCAGCAGGAACATGATCGCGAACGTGGAAATGGTGAAAATCGGGTGATGCCTCATGAGCCTCTCCGCGTGATTCCACGGGTCCTCGGCATTTAATGGATTGGATGCCCGGGCCGGGACAACCGTTGGACCAGTGGAACCGGGTCAATCCTCCGGCGTCTCATCCCCGCGAGCCACCGGGCGCATCGGGTTCCGCACCCACTCGCTCCACGACCCCGGGTACAGGCTGGCTCCCGCGAGGCCCGCAACCTCCATGGCCAGGATGTCGTGGGTGGCCGTGATGCCGCTCCCGCAGTAGACCGCGGTTTCCAGGGGCCCGCGTCCATCCAGGAGCCTCTCGTACAACGCCCGCAGCCGCTCTGGCGGGAGGAAACGACCGTCCGCGTCCAGGTTCACTGTCGTCGGCGCATTCACCGCGCCCGGGATGTGTCCCGCCACGGGGTCGATGGGCTCCTCCTCGCCCCGATACCGGGCGCCCGCGCGCGCATCGATCACCCGCCGCGGCATCCGCGTCGTCAACTCCCACGTGCTCACCGCCGGCATGCCGCCCGGCCCGCCCCGGAACCGCGTCGGATCCCGCTTCCGTGGCGCATCCGAGGACACCGGGTACCCGCCCGCAACCCACGCCGGCCACGCACCGTCAAGGACCGCCACATCCGCGTGACCGTAGTCGCGCAGAAGCCACCACGCGCGGGATGCGAACATGCCGCCCTTGTCATCGTACACGACGACCTGCACCCCCGGCGCGATGCCCCATGCGGAGCAGGTGTCGCGGAACGCGTCCGCATCCGGGACCGGATGGCGTCCCGTGTGCTTGGTCTTCGGCCCCGTGAGGTCCTCCTCAAGGTCCACGAACCGGGCCCCCGGAACGTGGCCTTCCTTCCATGCGCGCGCTCCGTGGCCCAGGTCCCCGAGGTCGAACCGGACATCGAGCACGAGGAGGTTCGCGTCATCAAGGTGCGCCGCCAGGGTGGAAGCATCCACGAGGGTTCGCCACGGGCCCGCCATGGACCCGCGACACCCGCCGCCGAGAAAGGAGTTTCGGGTCGCGGACGGTGTGACATGGGGCCGAGACTTGCGGTTGCTTGCGTCGGGGTAACCGACACCCCTCTTCCGCTCGCCACCCCGCCGCATGACGACCGCTGCCACGGA
>JBFILE010000329.1:0-4548 GCA_041599855.1 Thermoplasmatota archaeon | reverse complement strand
TTCGCCACATGGTCGCCGGACGCGGTCGGCGTGTAGAACGCCTCAAGATCCACCATGCCGCCGGCCGGGATGCGCAGCGCGTCGCTCGTGACGACCGCAACGCGGCGGCCGTCGCGGAAGATCTCCGCCGTGAGTTTCGCATCGCGGATCTCCACGGGGCCCGTGTTCCGGAACTGGGCCACGACCGCGGCGATCTCGCCCACGTTCGCGTTCCGCGGTTCCACGGTTGCGCCCACGAATTCCCCGCTGACCTGGGATTCGTCGGATCCTGCGATCATCCCCTGCGGGAGGATGCGGAACTCAAGCTTCTCGAAGGATGCGGTCCCGTCCATGGCATTCATCAGGGTCGCGGTGGCCGTGTAAAGGCCGGGGTTGAGGGCGGATTCGAGGGGGATCGATTGGCTCGCGCGGGACCCCGGAGCCACTGCGTCGCCCGTGACCGGCTTGTCCACGACGGTGGTGCCGGCTGCGTCCTTCACGAGGATGTGGAAGGACGGCGCAGAGGCGACGTTCCCACGGTTCATGACGTCCGCGTTGAGTGCAACGGCGGAGCCATCGTTCACGTCCTGGATGCCCACCTTCTCCGCGGCGAAGCGGAGGATCTGTTCGCCACCCACCTTGATCTTGATGGCGGGAACGACTTCCACGCTGATGGCGGCGCCGGAACCGTCCGGCTGCTCCGTGCCCGTGGCACGGATCTTCAGGAGGCCCGAGTAGTCACCGTTCTCCACGTTCTCCGGCACCGCCACCTTGACGAGGAGAGGGCGCGAGGAATCCGCGGGCACGATGAAGGGCGGGGCCGGATCGAACGTGATCCAGTCGGCCATGGGGCCCTGCGGGGTCACCGTGACCTCCGTGGCTTCGCTGAACCAGTTCTGGATGCGGAGACTGCCTTCGGACCCACCGCCCCGGATGAGCCCCGGGTTCGTGAAGTCCAGCCGGACCGGTGTGACGCCGAATCCGTCGCGGTCATCCGCGGCGGCCGACGCCGTCACGGGGACGATGAGCGCGGCCAGGACGGCGGCGCACACGAGGGGGGTCATCCGCATCATCCGCTCACCACCGCCCCGATGACGATGCGCCCGGTGTAGGTGTCGGCAGGAACATACTGTTCCTCACCGCTCGGTACGTGGATGTCGAAGAACGCGGGCCGCGTGGCCTGCGCTCCCGGTGCAAGATCGAATGCGTCGTCGGTGACGCCGTCCTCGGAGAGAGCCATTTCGTTCGCCATGGTTTCGTCACCACTGTATTTGATGCGGTCCGGCCCGATGAGGGCGGCCGCGTCCGCAGTCGAGAGACCGTTCGCCGAGAGGCGGAGGTCGAGTTCGACGTTGCCGGCATTGCGCACGACAACGGAGCTCGGCGCCCCGTGGGTGGATGCGCCGGGACCGAGTTCGCCGTTGCCGAAGTTCATGACCGTCGCATCGAGGCTGATGGCGAGGAGTTCCTGGTACTCGAAGGTCGCATTCTCGACCGCGGTGTCGTCCTTGCGGTCCTTCACGGTGAGCACCACCGTGTACGTGCCGGGAAGGTCATGGAACTGGAGGGGGAACGCGGCTTCGAACTCTTTCCTCTTCCCGGTCCCGTCACCCTTGGCGGGTGCATCGAAGGGACCGGCGTACACGTTCCCGTTGGGGTCGTACACCGTCATCTTCGCATTCGCAAGGTCCTGCCAACCGTTGCGATCCGACGCGCTTGCGACCGCGGTCACGGTCACGGCACCATTCGGCACCGGGCTGACCTGGACGCCGGGCGTCGCAAGGTCCTCGTCGGCCGCCGAAAGGTCGAGGGTGAGGTCCTCGGGGCCGACGTTCTTCACACTCGCGCTTGACTGGACCTCGTTGCCGGACCCGCTTGCGAGCGCGGTGCCGGACATGAGGACCAGGGCAAGGACGACGCCGAATACGCGTCCGCGGGATGGGGTCTTCATGGAATCACACCTCCAGGGCGGTCACGGTGAATGTGCCGCCGTACTCGCCGCTCGGCATCCACTGGATGGCGCCGGACGGCGTCTCAAGGGTCAGGTACACGAAGCTTGCGTGACCGGGGCTGAGGGAAAGGTCCGGGAGCGCGCCCTTCTCGGTGATCAGGGGGCCGACGCGGCCCGGGTCCGTGCTCACGTGGAGGCGGTCGGCCGGAATCTCGGCGCCGGTCACGGGGTCACGCAGGCCCGTGGCGCTGAAGCCGAGGGCGAACGGCGCCGCACCGGTGTTCATGACCTTGAGTGCGAACGGCTCCGACGGCTCGCCCGGAACCACGGTCCCGAATCCGATCGCGGAATGGGACAGGGTGAGCCCGAGTACGCCGTCGGTGACGGTGGTCGGGGTCGCGTCGCCCGGGTTGAATCCCGTGGGGATCGAGAGGTCGACGGCGTTCGGGTCATCCTGGAGCGGGCCCACTGCGCTCGCGATTGCGAAGCCCAAGGTGAGCGGCAGGATGAGTCCATAGACTGCGACTCGGAAGAGACGTGTTCGCATGGGATCGACCGGGCATCTCCCGTTCGACCCTATCAACAGGGACGGTGAGGGTACGGGGGGAGACGGTCCCGGCAATCCCTGGGGACGTGGGGACATGGCGCAAATGTCACTTGTCCGGCCAGGCATCGGATACGGCAACGCCTATTACGCTGCCATCCGGTCCCGCGACGGGAACACGCATGACGCGGATCGCCATCGCCACGATCACGTTGGTTGCAGTCACGCTCGGAGCCGCAGCCCTCGGGATGGACTCGCGCGCCGCGGCAGTCCCGGCCCCCGGTGTCGCTTGGGCGACCGACGCCCTCGACGAATCCGGGATCACATTCGTCCATGCCGGCTACCACGCCGGATCCGGGCGCGACAGTTCCGCCTTCTACGAAGCCACCGCCGGTGGCGCTTGTGTCGCGGACTATGACCGGGACGGCTACCTCGACATCCTGATCACGGACTTCATCGACCCGGAGGGCCGGGGCGGGTCCCGCCTGTACCGGGGCATGGGATTGGCCCGGTTCGAGGATGTGACCGAAGCGCAGGGCATTGTCGCGCGCGGCGTCGGCCACGGATGCGCATGGGGGGACTACGACAATGACGGATGGCCGGACGTGTTCGTTGCACAGGCCATCACGGATCATGCTCCCTTCACCAGCCTGCTCTTCCGCAACCTCGGTCATGATCAGGGATTCGAGGATGTGACGGCGCATGCCCGAGTGACCGGCGACGCGACGCACCCCGGCACGACGGCGCCGTGCCGTCCGACGCTTCTTTTCCCGGATGGCTCCGACATCCCGCGCTGCTGGACCGTCGCGGGCGCGTGGATCGATCATGACCTCGATGGCGACCTGGACCTCTATGTGACGAACTATGCCGAGTTCGGATCCGGGAGCTGCCTCGCCGAATTCCAGGCGAACCCGATCTTCTGCACGGGACAGTCGAACCGGTTGTACGTGAACAACGGCGACGGCACATTCACCGACGACGGGGCGCGCCTCGGCGTGGCGGACAACGGACAGGGCACCCGCGGACGCAGCCTCGCGGTCATCGCCACCGACATCGACGGCGACGCATGGCCGGACCTCTACGTGGCGAACGACAAGGACGCAAATGCGCTGTACCTGAACAACAGGGACGGCACCTTCCGGAATGTCGCCGCCGTGCTCGGCGTGGACAACCACGGGCTCATCGCCGGGGGGAAACTCGACCACCGGGCGGGCATGGGCGTCGCCGCCGCGGACTGGAACAACGATGGGCGCATCGATCTTGCATCCAGCCATCTGAAGGCCGAGTACGATGGCATCTACCTCAACACGGGGGACGGGTTCGACGATGTGGCCCGCGACATCGGTTTCAACGACACGGTCGCATTGGATGTGAGCCGGTGGGGGATCGGATTCCACGATCTCGACCTCGACGGCTGGCTCGATGCCGTCATCGTAGCCGGCGGTCAGGCGCGATCCGAACCCGGCCCGGTCCACCTGCTCATGCAACGCGAAGGGCGATTCGTGCATCAGGCTGGCGAGGCGTGGCCGTTCTATTCCGAGGGGAAGGCGAATCATCGGCAGGCCGCGTTCGGGGATTTCGACAACGACGGGGACATGGATGTCATGATCACCGCGCTCCCGTCCTCCTCAGGGGTGGTGGCCAAGCCCAAGCTTCTCCTGTTCCATGTGGCGAACGAGAGCGCAGGGTCCGCACATCGGTGGTTGCGCGTGTCGCTGGAAGGAACGGACAATGCCCGCGATGCCTTCGGGGCCCGCGTGACGGTGACGCTCGCGGACGGTCGCATGCTGACGCGCACGAAGGCAAGTGGAGGAAGCTACCTCGGGAACGAGGATCCGCGGCTCCACTTCGGACTCGGGAATGCGACCCGGGGATCGATCACGGTGACGTGGCCCGCGGGGCTGCTCAGCGAACCGGTGGTCTTCGACCTTCGGGACCGACCCGGCGAGGCGATCCACATCGTCGAAGCGAACGCCCGTGCACCGCCGCCCATGCGATGGGCGGATGCGCCGGTCGAATGGCGGGACGACGGCACCATGGTCCTCCGATGGCGCGGCACGTTCGGGACGGACGT
>JBFILE010000328.1:0-4597 GCA_041599855.1 Thermoplasmatota archaeon | reverse complement strand
GTCCGCCATGTCCCGCCGAGTCACTTCCCTTCGGGGTGGCCCATCGTTCGCCAAGCCGACATTCCACGGGGACCCGCGGATCCCGATCCATCCCGTGGATCGGGAACCGACCACGCCGCTGCCGGGGCCGCAGCCGGGTCGGTGAAGGGGCCCGCGGGCGGAGCCGCAAGTCGCGCCTTGACCGGCCGTTTCCCGGCCCCACGGCTGGCGCCCTGCCCCACGCCCCCACAACAACCCTTATACCCGGCTCCCAGCCCTCCCGGAAGTCACCCGGAGGCCCCAGGCTTGATCCGTTCCCTTGCCCTCGTACTCGTCGCGTCCGTGCTTGCCGCAGGCTGCATCCTCCCCGAAGCGGACCCCGCCACCGCGGCCGACCAGGACCTCACGGACATCTGGTCCCTGCTTTCACCCATCCTGTTCGATGACATGATTGTCGAGCATGCGCCCGTCGAATCCTACGACGGCACCATCATCGACAACTGGGTGTTCCGTCCGAAAACAGCGGCTGAGAACGAGACGGTCCCCGTCATCATCAACTTCAGCCCCTACTGGGGGAACCTTGCGCCCACCGCGGCTAGCGGCGGCGACGCATTCAGCCAGTACCTCATCGATTTCTTCGTGCCCCGCGGATACGCGGCCGTCCTCTCGTCGGCGCGCGGCACCGGGCACTCCCGCGGGTGCTTCACAATAGGTGGGGAACCGGAGATGCTGGACAGCAAGGCCATGATTGAGCACTTCGCGGCCCTTCCGTGGTCCAGCGGCAACGTGGCTGCCGGCGGCAAGAGCTATGACGGCACCATGCCCCACGGCGCCCTCGTGAAGGCGCCCGCCGCCCTCAAGACCATCATCCCGGTGAGCGGGATCAGTGAACTCTACAAGTACAATTACGTGAACGGGGTCCCGTACGGCCAGGGTCGCATCTTCAACGCGTACTACGTGCAGGGCGTCGGCATCGAGCCGCCGTCGGACGCGGAGGAAAGCGAACTGCCATTCCTCTTGGCGGACGAAGCGTGCCCCGAGCAGGTCGGGACCCAGCTCCACGGCCTCGGGTCCGGCGTCACCGGGGATTACACGGATTACTGGATGGAGCGGAACTACACGGCGCACATCCCGGAAGCCGCGGACCTGTGGAAGGCTGCGGGTGTCGATGTCGCGACGGCGGGACCGTCCGTCTACTTCATCCACGGTCTGGCGGACTGGAATGTGAAGCCGGACCACATCCTGCCGTGGACGACGGAACTCCAGGCGGAAGGCATCGTCGTGAAGCAGCTCCTCGGGCAATGGCCCCACGAGTACCCGACGCGGGATGACTGGAACCTCACCATGCTCCGGTGGCTCGACCACTGGCTCAAGGGCATCGACACCGGCATCCTCGACGAACCGTTGGTCAACGTGGAGGACAACCAGGGCGTGTGGCGCACGGAGGACAACTGGCCCCCGACGCGCGTGAACATGACGCCCTACTACCTTCAGGCGGACGGGAAACTCTCGACCGCCGTCCCGCCCACGGACGCCCACAGCTCCGTGACCTTCATGGACAACGGGAACGCCGCGCGGCCCGATGCCGCCGGCGCACCGACAGGTCACTACGTACTCTTCGAGACGGAACCGTTCACGACGGACATGCACATGGCGGGCGAAGCCACGGCAACCCTCGATCTTATGCATTCCACGACCACGGGCCAGATCATCGTGACCATGTGGGACGTGAGCCCCGATGGCGTCTGGACCGAGGAGAACTGGGGCATCATGAGCTACCGTCACCGGAACTCCCTCCAGGACCCCGAGCCCGTGATGCCGAATGCGCACATGCTCGTGAACCTCAACTTCTACCCGCAGGACGACGTGTTCAAGGCCGGCCACCGCCTCGCGGTGACCTTCGCAGGTGCGGGGGGGCTGGTGGCGCCGGTGCCGAGCTTCGGCGAGACCATGGTGCACATCGGTGGGGAGACGCCTTCGGTGCTGTACCTTCCACTCGTGGATGCGGAGGCGAATGCGGTGGAGGAGCCGCAGCCTTTGGATGTCGGGTGCTGGGCCTGCTGATGGCTGAGGTTCTGCGCGAGTCACTGATTGTGGCTCGCGCGGACGATGTCTCTGGCTGCATCTGACTGGCAGTATCCGGCTCACCGTCTGCGCCACATTTTCACACAGAGAGCACAGAGTCACGGAGAGCACAGAGACGCCGGGATTGGAACGACCTCGGCATCGTTCTTGTCCGGTGTTACTCTGCGTAGGATGGCCCTACCATGCGGCGCACGCCATCCACCATCCGCGCCTCGTTGAAGTTCAGGAGGAGCCCGATCGGTTTCCGGGCGAGCTTCACGTACGTCAAGAGTTGTGCGAAGTGCACGTCGCTGAGCGTTTCGACGGATTTGATCTCCACGATTACGGCATCATTGACGATGAGGTCGGCTCGGAACGCGCAGTTCAACTGGATTCCTTCGAACACGAACGGGATCTTGACTTCTTCGCGGACCTCGTGGCCCCGCGCGCGAAGGGTGTGGACGAGGGCCGCGCGGTACGCCGATTCGAGGAGTCCGGGTCCGAGGGCGCGATGGACCGCGATGGCCGAAACGCGCGGATGCGAGTCCCGGAGTGATCCCCTACTGCGGCGGTTTCGCGATGTCCCTCGCGGACGACTGCTGCGTGGACATGAGGATCATGTCCTGCACGTTCACGTGGGCCGGACGGGACGTGACCCATACGATGGCTTCCGCCACATCCTCCGCCGCGAGGGGCGTCCAGCCTGCGTAGATCATAGCCGCGCGCGCATCGTCCCCGTCGAACCGGACGCGCGCGAAATCCGTCTCCACGTGGCCCGGGTCCACGCTGGACACGCGCACGCCGCTGCCGTGGACATCCAGGCGGAACCCTTGGGTCAGCGCATCGACCGCGTGCTTCGTCGCGCAGTACACGGCACCCCCCGGGTACACCCAGTGACCCGCCGTGGATCCGAGGTTCACCACATGCCCGGTGCCGCGGGCGACCATTCCCGGAAGGATCGCGCGCGTGATGAGAAGGAGCCCCTTGATGTTGGTGTCGATCATCTCGTCCCAGTGCGCCGGGTCGCTCTCCTGCACACTTGCCAAGCCGCGGGCGAGGCCGGCGTTGTTCACGAGGATGTCGACATCCGTGAACGCATCCGGCGAAGCCTCCTCGGCCGCAGCGATGGCGGCGCGGTCGCGCACGTCCAATGGGACTGTCGAAATGGAGACGCCGTGCGCGTCCGTGAGTTCCTTCGCGAGTGCATCCAGGAGTTCGGAACGCCGGGCCGCGAGGACGAGGGTGCAGCCCTCCGCTGCGAAGGCACGGGCCGTCGCGGCGCCGATGCCGCTTGTTGCGCCCGTGATGAAGACCTTCTTCCCTTGGAGGCGGGACATGGAGGCGGGGAGCGGGAGGGACCGGGATAAATGCGTCGCGCGGGGGCGGGAGGGGAATGTGGCGGTGCGAAGGGGGGTGCGGGGTGGAACGGGCGGGGGCGGGGTGGAACGGGATGGAGCGGGGTGGAACGGGATGGAGCGGGGTGTAACGGGGTGGAACGGGGTGGAACGGGGTGGAACGGGGTGGAAATCGGTTGCGCTGAGTGGGGGGGATGCTGGGGAAATGGGAACGGCGCTTGCGCTGGCCGGATTCCACGGATTTCGGGCCCCTCCCCCGCCGCCACCACGCTGTCCCGCGAAAGCTTCCGCTCGTCCGGTCCTGCAGTTCGGTCCGTCCGTCCGGTCACTCGCTCGCGGGCAACCTTTCCGTAATCGCCCCCGGTTCTTCTGCTTCATCCGGAGGTCACGCAATGTTTCCCCGGTTGGGCATCTTCCACAACCGAGTCTTGCCCCGCCGCGCAACGGCAGCATCCGGTGTCTCCCGCCCACCTCGGGCGCGGATCGCCCCCGCGCCCGCGGCCCTTGCGGCAGCTGCAGGAGGGGCGCGTCACCCGTGCTTGCGGTCCATCGCATTCTGCGCGATGGTCACGGCGTGTTCCCCGTGGAGCGCCCGCGGCCCGACGCTGACCCGCTGGGCGTTCCACTCGTCCTCCATGAGCGCCAATTCGTCGGCGGTGAATCCTTCGTGGTCGCCGACGAAGACGGCGACGTCCTGCGGCCATGGGTACGTGAATGCATCCGTGCCTCCTTCTTCGAGGAGCACGCGGGCGAGGCCGTCCAGCTCATCGCCCAGCTGCGCGAGTCCGCGGGCGGCGATGGCGACGCCGGGCGTGGATTCCTGCCAGTAGGTGCCGGTGACGGGCGTGCCGAGCGCTTTCTCGACGAGGATGGCGAGGCCGCGTTCGTCGGGGTTCGCGTGCTTGAGTTGGGATGCGTCGAACCGGATGCAGCGGGGCGGGTTCGGGGGGCCGAGGAGGATGAGGTAGACGCGGGTGTCGGTGCGGAGTCCGTGGCTGAGGAAGAGGCTGGCTCCGACGGCGCGGACGAGGATGTCGATGCGGCCGCCGGATCCGGGGAGGTCCTTCAGGGTGAAGGTGGGGGCCGTGACGGCTTTGTGGCCGACGATGACGTAGGCGCGCATGGCGGGGGCGACGGCGGCGCGGGGATTTAACGGGCGGGGGTGGGGGTTGCCGCGCGGCCGGCGGGGCGTGACGCGC
>JBFILE010000327.1:0-4617 GCA_041599855.1 Thermoplasmatota archaeon | reverse complement strand
TCGCAACGAGGAACGCGATGTGGCCCACAAGGACCAGAAGCGGGAACGCGACGAAGGGCCAATCCGGGCCACCGCGGCGCCCCGTCAATTCCACGTGGTGCTCGCTCAGGCTCGTGACGCGCCAGCCGGGACCGTGGAGCCGGACGAGCGCTTCCGCCACGATGTCCCGGGGCGGGAGTGCGAGGACGCGCTCGATGAGCACGCGCGGTCAAGCACCGGCCGCCACTTAAGGTTTCGAGAATGGGTTCACGGCGGGGAAATGCCGACCCGCTGGATGCCGAGGCGCTTCGGGTCCGTGCCAAGACTCTCCATCCATTCCCGCGAGGTGCCGGTGACCACGACCGGGATGCGGTCCAGGTCGCTTGCCCGCGGGGCACCTGTGAGGAAGCACGCGGTGCGGAGTTCATGGATGATGGCGGACAGGCGTTCGGTGGCGGCCGCCGCGGACTCGTTGGCACTTGGGAGAACCGCGCCCGCGAAACCCGCAATGGACGCGCCAAGGGACAACGCACGCGCCGCATCGAGGCCCGTCCGCAGGCCGCCGGTGCCGATGATGGGCAGGGGCACGCGCGCACAGTCCACGATGGATGCCGGCGTCGGGATGCCCCAGTCGCGGAAGACCCGGGCGGCGCCTGCATCCCGGACCTCGCCCTCGTTCTCGGCGCGCACGCCTTCGACGGCTGCGAACGTGGTGCCGGAGAGGCCCCCCACATCGAGCGCGGACACGCGGGCACTCTTCAGGCGCTCCGCGGTCTTCTGGCGGACGCCGGCCCCTGTCTCCTTCGCGATGACGGGGATGCCGATGTCTCGGGCGAGGTCGCGGATGCGATCGAGGGCGCCGGCACCCTGCCGATCGCCCTCAGGCATCACGGACTCCTGCAGGAAGTTCATGTGGACGATGAGCGCATCCGCCTCCAGCATCTTCACGAGTTCGTCCACGTCCGCCCGGCTGAGGGGTGCGGCATCGCCCTGCGGGATGAGTTGGGGGGCGCCGATGTTGGCGGCGACGAAGGGGACGTCATGGTCCCGGATGACCGTGTAGGATCGACGCATCGCCGGGGCCTTCAGGGCGGCCCGCTGGCTTCCGACACCGAGGCCGACGCCGACGGCCGCGCACGCCTCGGCCAGGTTCCCGTTGAGCCGCTCCGCGTCCGCGTAGCCCCCGGTCATGCTCGCGACCATGATGGGTGCCCGGAAGCGCGTCCCGAGGAATTCGGTGCCGAGGTCGATGGTGTCGAAGTCCACCTCGGGCAGCGCCTCGTGGACGAAATGGATGTCATCCCAGGCATTCACGCGGGCCCGGACCCCGCCCGCCAGGACGATGTCCACGTGATCCTTCTTGCGGCTCGTGGTTTGGGCACCTTCCCGGTCATCGCCCGGGCTCATGCAGCCACCCCCTTGCCGGGTGCCGCAACACGAGTGCCGAGGACCCGCCGCCCTCCGAGGGCGTCGGTGACCCGTCCGGGGACGTTGCCGTTCACCACGGTCACGGGTACGCCGGCCTCGGCGCATGCGGCGATGGCGGCGAGTTTCCCGCCCATCCCACGCGTCACATCGGCAACATGGACGCCCCAAGCGACAGATTCGAGATCCTTCGGGGAAGCCTTCTCGAGGAGTACGGCATCCGCGTTCGCAGGGTCCCGGTCGAAGACGCCGTCCGCGGCGGTGGCGAAGACCCCGTGGGAGCAGCCGAGGGCCGGCGCCAACTCCCGGATCATGACATCCCCCGACAGGATCCCAAAGCCGCGGCGCTCGTCGAAGACCGCGTCGCCGAAGGTGACGGGCGTGAAGCCGTTCGCCAAGGCGTCCACGAACGGGGACACGTCCAGCACGTCGAGCTCGCCATCGGCCAATCGGGCACACGCGATCGGGGGAATGCCGACGGGTGCGAGGCCGGCCCTCCGGAGGGCGGCAAGGACCTCGGCATGGAGGGCGCGCACGTCCTCGTGGACCTGGGCGAAGGCGTCCCGCTGCCTCGGCTCACCGGACGCGCCATCGGCGAGCTTGTGGCGCTTGGCGCGGACGTGCCCGAAGCTGCCGGCGCCGTGGACGACGATCACGGGTGACGGGGCGGTTGCGACCTCACGTGCGAGGCGCGCGAGGGTGCGCGGCCGCAGGGTCCTGAGGACGGCCTTGTCCGTGATCACGCTGCCGCCGAGCTTCACGATGACCGGCGAGCGCCTTCGTGGCATCGGGCCGCGAACGGGCGCCGCGCTCATAAAAGGCGGTCATCGACATCGCTCGCGGCCATGGCCGAGTCGGGTTCCATCCGGACCCCTTCCGCACCGAGGCGGACCACGTGGGTGACAGCGCCCACCCGCGCAAGGTCCGCGGCCGTCCGGGCCGGGTCCCGTGTGAGGGCAATCATGCATCCGCCGCCCCCGCTTCCTGTGAGCTTCGCGCCAAGGGCACTCCGACGCGCCACCTCCACGTAGCGGTCGAGGCGCTTCGTCGACACGCCGAGGATGGCGAGGAGGTTGTGGTTCCGGTCCATGAGGGCGCCGACCTTCCCGGCGTCCGCGGCTTGCACGGCCTTCCGCGCCTGGCGGACCAGGGCGCCAATGTCGCCCACGGTTTCCCGGGCAAAGGCGCGGCGGCGGACGAGCCGGCCCACCCGCGCCACCTGATCCGCGGTGCGCCCCCGCTCCCCGGTGTTCCCGATCACGAGGGACCAGTCGGACGGGATGTCGAGACCGTGGAGGTGCCAGGTCCGCTCGCCGCGGGTGACCGCGCGCACATGGCCGGCGCCCGCCACCGAATCCACGAGCACGCCGCCGCCGAGGGTGCAGGTGGTCGTGTCCGTGGGACTCCCCGACCCCCCCTGCGCGAGCCATTCCGCCTCGTACGCAAGGGGCCCGATCGTTTCCCGTGCCGCAGCGTCCAAGGGGTGCTGGATGACGCTGCGCGATGCAAGACCGGCCGCGACACTCGCGACCGTGAGCGCCGCACTCGACCCGAGGCCGGACGCGCTCGGGACGTCACTCGCGGAGGTCATCGTCACGTCGCCTTCCACGCCGGCAAGGCGCAGCGCATTCACCATGAACGCGTGGTGCTGGTCCGTCAACGGGTACCCGTTCACGGTGGACGCGCCCCCCTGCGACGGCGCCCATCCCACGTGGACGCGCAGGTCCACGGCCGCCGCGATGGCGGGCTCGCCGAAGACGACGGCGTGCTCGCCGAAAAGGATGACTTTCGCGGGGGCGGAGGCGACGATCAACGGGCCCCAACGGGCGAGGCCCGCCAAATGCCTGCTTATTCCCTCCGGGCCCGGAAAGGATCGCCAACCGACCGGGCATGGGCGACGACGCACCCCCGGCGGCGCCGCCGCCGGGGTCGAGGATCACGCCTCGAAGATGCGCTCGACCATCCACTCGGGATCGTACGGGATGATGTCCGCGTACTCCTGGCCCACACCGAGGAACAGGATGGGGCGACCCACGGCCTTCGCGATGGACAGCGCAGCGCCGCCCTTCGCATCCGTGTCCACCTTCGTGAGGATGACGGCGTCGAGGCCCACGGCCTCATTGAACTTCTGCGCCTGCTCGACCGCGTCATTCCCGGCAAGGGAATCGCCGACGAACACCACGAGGTCCGGTTTCGCGACACGCTTGATCTTGCGCATCTCGTCCATGAGGTTCGTGTTCGTCTGCATGCGCCCCGCCGTGTCGAGGAGGACCACGTCCTTCATGCGGGCCTTCGCACTCTCGACCGCATCATAGGCAACGGCCGCGGGATCGCCGCCGGGGCGGCCCTTCACGATGGAGATGCCGAGGTTCTCCGCATGCTGCGAAAGCTGCTCGATGGCACCCGCCCGGAACGTGTCCCCGGCAGCCATGATGCAGGTGTACCCGTCCTCCTTGAGGCGGTGGGCAATGCGGCCGATGCTCGTGGTCTTGCCGGTGCCGTTCACACCGACGAACATGATGACCACGGGCTTCTTCTCCATGGTCTTCTCAAGGATCCACGTGTCCCAGTCGAACCCTTCGACCGTGAGGACGTCGAGGAGGGCCGCGCGGAGGGCGTTCTCGATGCGCACGGGAATCTCCTCGGCGCTCTCGACACGGATCCGGGGCAGGGATTCCATGAGTCGTTCCTTGATGCCTTCCACGACCTCGAGGGCAACGTCCGACTCCATGAGGGCGAGTTCGAGGTCCCAGAGGAGGTCCTCGACCTTGGACGGGTCGATGGCTTTCCCGCGCACTGCGCGCTTCATGGGCGCCGCTGCGGCCGCAGGTGCCGCGGGCGGGGTCGGGTCACGGGTCGCGGCAGCGGGCGGGCGCGACACGGTGGACGGACCCCGCACCTCGGATGCCGCACGTTCCGCCTTCTGGAGGCCGGGCTGGTTCCCGGGGTGCGCAATGGGTTCACGAGGGGTCGGGATCTTGCCGCGGTCCCCCTCTTCCTCCTCCGCACCTTCGAGGATGTGTTCCGCAGGCGCGCCGGGCGCCGCCTCGGTGGCTTCGCGGATCTCGTGGTTGAATTCCGTGGCTGCCTTGCGCTTGGCTTCCGGCGTCGTCCGGACCACTTCCACATGCGGCTCGCGCGCGGGTTGCGGAGAGGGGGCCGGTTTCGTGGCAGGAGCCGCGGCAGGCTTCGGGGCCGGGGCGGGATCGGGCT
>JBFILE010000326.1:0-4625 GCA_041599855.1 Thermoplasmatota archaeon | reverse complement strand
TCCTTCACCCGATCCTCCTTCACCCGATCCTCCTTCACCCGATCCTCCTTCACCCGATCCTCCTTCACCCGATCCTCCTTCACCCGATCCTCCTTCACCCGATCCTCCTTCACCCGATCCTCCTCACCCCACCCCTCCACCAGCGCCGCCTCCCCGAGGTGGTGGGCCATCGCTGGATGATTGCCCTTGAGATGGCGCTTCCGGGCGGCACCCCTCCAATCCTGCCCGCCCCATCACGCGCCAACCCGCCAGCCCCGCCCTGCCCCGCGCCACCTCTCCAGCCCCGCCCTGCCCCGCGCCACCTCTCCAGCCCCGCCCTGCCCCGCGCCACCTCTCCAGCCCCGCCCCGTCCCGCCGCGCGCGCCAGGCCCCGCTCCGTGCCGCCTCGCGCATCCGGCCCCTCGGGATCGGGAGACGCGGATCCTTGACGTGACCTTCCTGCGGGGGCCCGCCGCCGGTGGCCGCGAAGGCCCGGGCGGCCTGGCCACCTACAACGGCCCCTCGTCTTGCTTCCGGGGCCATCGGCGAGCCGCCCACAGGATGAGGCCGAGACCGAGGACGAGCGTGGTCGCGAGCTTCACCAACGGGTCCAGGTCGTCGATGCCGAGGAACACGACCACCGTTGTGAACGCGGACGTCAACCCGATCACGTAGAGGGCACTCGTCACCCGCAACCATCGGAGGCCCGGCGCCGCCACCAGTTCCCCCGAATCCTCCTCGGACTCGAAGCCGACGCCGAGAGCAACGAAGATGGCCGTGAGAAGCGCGAGGCTCGCCACGCGCCCCCACTCCGACAGCCGGTCCACGAATTCCACCGCGAAGTACACGATGCCGACCGCGGTGACGAGGATGCCGAGGAAGATCAGGATGTTGCGGAAATGGAACAAGGTTCCCTCGCGCTCCCCGGACATCATTCAGCCTCCTTTTCCTGCATGTTGAGGGTCGCGTACACTGCCGTGGAGCCGGTCATCAATTCCAAGGAGACGAAGGTGCCGCCATCCCTTGCAGGGCGGGGTCCGTGGGCGGATTCGAGGAGGGTCCGGCCCTCCACCGTGAAACGGGCCTCCCCCGTGGAACGCCCCGGCACTTCAAGGGCGCCTTCGGCAATGATGACGCCATTCAGCATCACGCGGAACGGCTCCCGGTACTCCCACGGATACCCGTTATCCATGCGGACGCGGAAGTCGAGGGTGCCATTCGGATCCACCTGCACCGCGCGCATCCCGAACCCGAACGGCTGGGCGGTCGAGCGATCCCTCGAATCGGCGCCCACCGTCATCCATTCGCCATCCTGCTGCACATCGAGATGCACGGATCGCGCCATCGACGTGTCAACGGCGAGGACCACAATGAGGAGTCCCGCGGCGACGGCGGCCACCGTGAAGGCGCGGGCGCGCCGATCCATGGCGGCAACCGCGAGCCCACATCGGAATAATCCTCTGGATGATCGGTCTGTCCGCCGCGTGCCGTGCGAGGCTGTTCGTCTCGCGCCCGGGTCCGTTCCCGACTATCCCCCCGAGGGCAGCCGGGACAGGGGTCACGATTCCACGATCTCGATCTCGTACACGAGATCCCGGAACTGGAAATCCCACAGGTTGCGGTTCGACTGGGGGCCACGATCGCTGCCGTACGTGTCCTCCCCGGGCGGGATGCGGAACACGACCCACTCGCCTTCGCGGGCACCCACGACGCCTTTCCCGACACCCGTGACGGGGCCGCCGGTGCCGCTCGTCATGTTCCACGGGTTCTCCGTGTAGTTCCGGGGCACGTAGTTCATGTGGGTGAGCACGCCGCCATCCTGCGCGAACCGATTCGAATTGGTGGTGAACAACTCGCCCGAGTCCGTGAACCCGGCGAAGCGCACCTTGATCTTGTCATCCCAGCGGACGAACGGGCCGAACTCGGGAACCACTTCGACGGATCCGTTCACGTGGACCGCACGGTCCGGCGCGTCCACGGGCGCGACGCTCACCGTGAACGGGTAGGTGCCGAGGGACGCGGTCGGAGGCACCGTGATGTTCAGGATCAGCATGCGACCATCGCCCGCAGGGACGGGGAGTGTCGCGAACCGCTCCTCGACAAGGACGCGCCAGCCGGCCGGAGCCGACCCACCAAGGGTGAAGACGCCGGCCACCGGGCCCACATTCGTGACCGCCACCGCAAAGTGCACCGGGCGCGAGACGACGGCCTTCTTGTCCGCCGTCGCAAGATGGATGAAGGGGGTCGGATCGAGCGCCGTCAACGCCGCCTCCTTCGGTTCGACCACGAGGGTCTGGAGGATCCGGACAGGAACCTCCGGCGTCTCCTTCGTGCCGTTCATCATGGTGGCGTTCCCCATGGCGCGGACGACGCTCATGTTCGACACGACCTTCCCGAACACGCTGTGCCTGAGGTCCAGCCACTTCGTAGGTGCGAGGGTGATGAAGAACTGGGAACCACCCGTTCCGGGGCCCGCGTTCGCCATGGAGAGCACGCCTTCCGCATCGTGGCGCAGGTCCCGGTGGAATTCGTCCGGGATCACGTACCCGGGGCCGCCGAGGCCGTCGTTCGACGGGTCGTCATCGCGGCTGTTCGGGTCGCCGCCCTGGACCATGAAGCCCTTGATCACGCGGTGGAACGTGGTGTTGTCGTACGCGCCGCTCCGCGCGAGGTGAAGGAAATTCCCGGCCGTGATCGGGACCTTCGTCGGGTACACTTCAACCGTGATGTTCCCCACGGTTGTCACGAACGTGACCTGTGCCGCAAGGGAAGCGGGGTGCTCGATGGCGGGGACGACGGCACCCGCGGGGGCGCCCATCGGCGCGGACGCGTTCAAGCGGGCCCAACCGGGTGTGGGCGGCTCGGGCACGACGGGATCGGGCGTTTCGTTCCCGACAGGGTCGATGGGCACCGGGTCCGTGGGGGGAGTCGAGCCGTTCCCCTGGGGGGGCTGGGTGAATGCGCCCGGCGACTCGGAATCGTCCACACAACCGGCAAGGGCGGGTGCGATCAGGGCGAATGCGAGGAGGATGGTGAAGGCATTCAGGCGCATGAGCGTCGTCGGCACACCGCCGGGGGCTGAAAGCCCTTTCGACGGTGGGGGTCGACGCGGCCGGGTGCGGCCGGGCGCGGCGAACAGGCGGCCCATGGGGCGGGCCCGGGTCGTCAGGGTCGGGTGGGAGAGTTGCAGCCCGCACCAGCCCGCACCACCCGCCCGCGGCGCGCCTTCCGCGAACCTGCATCCCCTCCCGGCCACCCGAGCCGGCTCCCGCGGACGGCGACGCAACCGGCCCCACTTCGAGCGGCTCGATCGCGCCCAACCCCGGACCCCTCCCAACGCCTGACCCCTCCCAACGCCTGACCCCTATTCCAAGGCCTCCGTCCGGGCCGACCCGCGGGCGGCCATCGGGGCCCGATACAACGCGGGCATCCCCAACCCGCCCCCGCGGGTGCAACTGCGTGTCCTTTAAGGCGGGTAGCGCCTGAAGCCCCAATACCGGTCGCCCGAGCGATCCTTGGTGAACAAATGTGTTCACCAAGGTATTAATTCGCGGAAAGCGAACGAGGTTCGTCCCCATGGTCGTCACCCGACTCGACCTGCCATTCGACCCCACCGCACTCTTCGCCAAGTTCTACGAGGCGTACCACACGTGCGTCCTCCTCGAGAGTGCCGAAGGGCCCCAGAAACTCGCCCGGTACTCCATCCTCGGCTTCGACCCCGCCGGCGAGATCACGGCGAGCCGCGGCACTTTGCGCACGACCGGCGCCATCCCCGTCACGCCCGAGGACCGCGAGCCTCCCACCGCATTCATGAAGCGCGTCCTCGAAGCGACCCCCGTCGACCCGTCGACCGCGCGCTTCGCAGGCGGCCTCATGGGGTACTTCGGCTACGAGTACGTGGAAAGCCTCGAACGCCTCCCGCCCCGCCGCGGACCCACGCCCTTCCCCGACCTCCAGTTCGGCCTGTTCCTCGACGCCATCGTATTCGATCACGCGGAGCGCTCCGTCACGTACGTGTCCCACGGCGCCGACCGGTCCCGCGACGTGATGGCCGTCGCCGAGGAAACGCCTCCCGATCATTCCCTCAAGTTCGGCGACCCCGTGCGCAACGTGGACCAGGGCCGCTTCGAGAAGATGGTGGAAACCGCGAAACAGCACATCGTGGACGGCGACATCTTCCAGGTCGTCCTCTCCAAGCGCATCGACGTGCCCGCGCAGGGCCACCTCTTCGCCTACTACGAGCACCTGAAGCGCGCGAACCCCAGCCCGTACATGTACTTCGTCAAGTTCGGCCACCGCGCCATCGTCGGGTCCAGCCCCGAGATGTTGGTGCGCGTGGAGAACGAACGCGTCGAAACCTTCCCGATTGCCGGAACCCGCCCCCGCGGCGTCGATGCGGCAGCCGACGAGGAACTCGCCCGCGGGCTCCTCGCGGACGCCAAGGAACGCGCCGAACACAACATGCTCGTTGACCTTGCGCGCAACGACGTGGGACGCGTCAGCGCCTACGGCACCGTGGAAGTCCCCGAGTACATGAGGATCGAGAAATACAGCCACGTCCAGCACATCGTCTCCCGGGTCGCCGCGGACCTTGCGCCCGGCCGCGACGCCTTCGACGCCCTCAACGCCGTCTTCCCCGCCGGCAC
>JBFILE010000325.1:0-4632 GCA_041599855.1 Thermoplasmatota archaeon | reverse complement strand
CGAACATGAGGAGGGCGAGGGCGAAGCTGCCGAGGAAGTTCACGGCGAACGTGCCCCACGGGAAGTCCGCGCGCGTGAGCCACCCGCTCATCGCATACCGCGCAATGGTGCCGGCCGCGCCGCCGGCAGCCAGGAGCAGGAGAATCCGGGGCGACAGGTCGGGGACGACAGTCATCACCGGGGGAGAAGTCGGGTCCGGGCTTCACGTCTGCGATGCGTGACCGGGGCACTTGCCGCCAGGGACGACTGCCCGGCTCCGGGAAGGCACGGGCAGTCCAAAAGGGACCACGATCCGCGTCGCAGGCGGGCGGGAACCCCCTGCCCCTTCGCTTTCCGAGCCACAAGTGCCATGGATCGGAAGCGCCGGAGGTGGGGTGTCATGTTGAAGGAATCCGGCCCCCTGGCACGATACGAGTCTCCGGCGCGGGTATATTGGCGACGACGAGGGTTGGATCGCCGCTTCGGCAATTGATCGGAAGTCTCGCCGCCGCGGCCCGGGACGGCGCACGACCTGTGACAGGGGGTGGCTTTGGCACAGGCGGGCGAAGGCGCCGACGGTCCGACGGGCGGACGCGCGTTTCGCGTCCAGCGCCGCCGCCGGCCGGCGAGGGTGCCGGCCCGGGTTATTTTTCCCCGAACAGTTCGCCGCCGATGATGACCTTCTGGATCTCGTTCGTGCCTTCGTAGATCCCGCAGATCATGGAGTCGCGGAAATAGCGACCGACGGGGTACTCGCTGGAATAGCCGTTGCCGCCGTGGAGTTGCACGGCGCGCTGGGTGACGCGGACGACGGCTTCGCCGGCCTGCAGCTTGGCAAGGGAAACCGCAAGGCGGTTGTCGAGGCCCTGCTGCTTCATCCACGCGGCCTTCAGGACGAGGAGGCGGCTGGTCTCCGTGTCCGTGTGCATGTACGCGAGGTGCTCCTTCACGAGCTGGAAATCGCGGATCTTGTGGCCGAACGCCTGACGCTGGTCCACGTAGTCCATGGTCGCGTCGATGGCGGCCTGCATGATGCCGACGGCACCTGCTGCGACGGAGAGGCGGCCGTTGTTCAGGATGTGGTTCGCCTGCGCCCAACCGCTCCCGGGTTCGCCGAGCATGTTCGCGGCGGGGACGCGGCAGTCCTTGAAGAGGAGTTCCGCAGTGTGGCTTGCGCGGAGGCCGAGCTTGCCCTTGGCCTCGATGGAGCCGACCTCGAAGCCGGGGGTGCCCTTCTCGACGACGAAGGTGCAGATGCCTTCGCGCTTCGTCTTCGGGTCCCACTCGTTCGTGCGGGCGTACACCACGACGTAGTCGGCGCGGTCCCCGTCGCTGATCCACATCTTGTGGCCGTTGATGACGTACTCGTCCCCATCCTTCACCGCGGTCGAGCGGAGGCCGGCGGCGTCGGACCCGCTCTGGGGCTCGGTGAGGGCCCAGGCGCCGCGCTTTTCACCGGTGCAGATCGCAGGGAGGTATTTCTTCTTCTGCTCCTCGTTCCCGAAGTTCAGGACGTTGAGGCCGAACAGGCTCGTGTTCACGCTGACCGTGGTGCGGAGGGATGAGCAGCCGCGGGCGATCTCCTCGGTGAGCATGGCATAGGTGACGGCGTCGAGGCCGGATCCGCCGTATTCGGCGGGAATCGGCGCGCCGAGAAGGCCGAGTTTCCCGAGCTTGAGGACGACCTCGTTTGGGATCTCCCCGACTTCCTCCCAGCTCTCGACGAAGGGGTTGATCTCCTTCTCGACGAAGTCGCGCGCAGTCTGCTTGATGAGCTTCTGCTCCTCGGTGATCCCGAACTCCATGGCGAACACGGTCCTGGTCCCTGCGACGGACGCCGCCGACCGCCGGACCCCTTGCGGTTACAGGGGTCCCGGCGGATGCGACGGTCCTTCGAGGCACCGGTCTGATGCCGGCGAGGCGCGGGCTCGTATATATCGGTAACCAGTCCGGGGGCCGGCAGGCAGGCGGACGCAGCAATCACGAGGAACGAACGGCGTCGATCGTGATCCGGTACTCGCCGGCCCCGATGCCGGTGTAGCAGTCCTGTTCCGCGGGCAGGTTCATCTGCTGGTAGAAGTGCCACGGCGGCGCGCCGTTCGCCGAGTCCTCCATCGCGAGCGCCACGTCATGGCTGCCGCTCGGGGTCCACGTCGCGGGAAGCCACGTGATGAGGGATGCCGAATCGGAATCGGCGTAATCGGGAATATCGGCCGTGCCGACGAGATGGCCGACCTGGATGTCGGTGAAGGCGCCCATCGATGTGATCGTGATCTCAAGGGCGGATGCGCCCACGGGGATGACGAGGCCGTCGCCGGTGAAGCGAGGGCCCCCGCCGAAGGAGCAGAAGAAGTCGAATTGCCAACCGAGGCCTCCGACGTCGGCCAGGGTCACGCGGTCCGCGCCGTCCCATGGATCCTGGGAGACCGTAGCGGCCGGGGACGATTCGTCGGCGGAGGGCTCAAGGGTCGGTTCCGATGTCGCGCCAAGGCATCCCGGGGTGATGATGGCGAACGCAACGAGTAGGCCGATGCCGGGGAAGTTGGACACACGCAGGGTCATGCACTGGGAGAGCTCCGTCCGCACCATCCCATTGTTGGCCAAATCGGTTAAGAATGCGACCGGCCCGCTGGACCTGGCGGACGTGGCCGAACATGGCCCGGAGTCACGTCGCTGCCGCACGTGACCCCGGGCCCACCTTGATTCCCGCCGCCCGCAGCTTCAGGAAGACGCGAGCCGCACCATGGCACCCGCGCGTCCCATCGCGCGCCCCTGGCTCATCTCGTACGTCCCGTCGGGCCCGGCGCAGTCGCCGATGCACGCGTCCACGAACGCGGCGTACGGGTTCCCGTCGGGGCCGAACACGACATCGATGAAGTCGTACATGCCGGGGCACCGACCGGGGCCGCAGTAGCCTCGGACGAGGGGGTCCGCGGGGTCATTGACCCGGGCGGTGGTGATCGGGGAATCCGCGTCGAGGGCATTGTCGATGATGGCAAGGTACCCGTTCCACGTGGCGTTGTTCACTGCGCCGTCCTTCGCCCGCTCCTGGAAGTCGCTGTTCTCGTAGCCATCGGGCAGGTTCTCGGTGCCGACGTACGCGATCACAATGCGGCCGTCATCACGCGCGGCGATGGCGGGAAGGTGCGTTGCGTCCACGAGGGGGTGGGTGATGTCCCGGGGCGCACTCCATGTGCGGCCGGCGTCCGTGCTCGTTGCGAGCATCAGCTTGCCGGCCGCGCTCACGTACGTGTAGTACGCGTTCCCGTCGGCATCGGTCGTGACCGCGGGGTCGGGTCCGGAGGAGGCGATGTCGTCTGCGACCTTGACGAGGGACCACGTGAGGCCGTCATCGTGGCTCACGGCGACCACGGGCGGCGTGTTCCAGATGCTGCAGTCCACCTTGGGCAGGTACACGGTGCCGTCGGACCCGACAGCGAGGTGTCCGTGGAGGGCGCTGCAGAGGCCTTCGATGGCGCCGAATTCGAGGGGCGGCGCCGTGGGGTCCACACGTTCCGGCTTCAGGCCGCGGTCCACGATGGTGCCGGCGCTCCATGTGAGGCCGCCGTCGAGGCTCCGCGCACAAAGCGCGTCCGTGACCCGGTTGGTGCACTGGTACACGATGTTGGGGTAGCCGACGGTGGGCGTCATGGCGGGCGGCCCGGCGGCGATGGTCTGGTGGTCGTACGGGGGCGGGTTGCCCATGCACGCCGCGGGTTGGCTCGTCCACGAGTCGCCTTCGTCGTCGCTGAAGGAAAGGAAACTGCAGCTGAGGGCCGGGAACATGTCGAGGGAGAACACGCGGTCCGTTGCGGGGTCCACGTAGATGTAGGGGTCACCCGTGGATGGCGGGAGGCGCTGGTCTCCGAGGTACGGCGTGACGTCTTCCCAGGTGACGCCGCCGTCACGGCTGCGCAGGATGTCGGTCACGAAGCCTTCAGGACCCGGGTATGCGGCTGCGTAGAAGATGGTCCCGGTCGAGGTAACGCCCAGGGTCGGCTCCGTGGCCTCGTGATCGAGGTCGAACCATTCCGCAAGGATGCCGGTGACGTTCGCGTCGGGGAGCGTGATCCCGCCCGCAAGATGGGAGACCACGGCAGCCGCATCCGGCAGGTCGGTCGCGGACGGCGCCGCCCCTTGTTCCAACACCTCCGGGGCGATGCACCCGGCAAGCGCGAGGGGTGCAAGAACGATGAGGAGGGCGAGAAGAAGACTGGGGTGTGACGGCGCACGCATGGGCAGATGACCGATAACTTCTCATGTTAAGGATTGTGGCAGTCCGCGACTGCACATCGCGCGGAATCGGCACACCCACGCCGGAGCGGGATCGATGCAAATCGATGCTTTTTAAAGGGCCGAAAGCGAGGAATGTCGTGGGATGTGGATGCACGTGAGCCCTGTCACAGTGGAGGAGTTGGCGCGCGCGATGATCGACCGCACAGGGTGCTCCACCGAGGCCGCTTCCGAAAGCGCCGAAGCGATTCTCGACATGTTCGGGTTCGACCTCGAAATCATCGACAATGTGCTCGAACCGCGCGAGCGGCAGCTCATGTATTCCCTTCAACGCGCAGGCCTCTTCACCACCCGGTCCGAGGTCACGACGCTCCCAACGGGCCACGATTGGCGCACCCATTACTGGATCCTGCGCGAGGG
>JBFILE010000324.1:0-4653 GCA_041599855.1 Thermoplasmatota archaeon | reverse complement strand
GGGATGACGCGGCGGTGCCGTATCCGAACTGGTCGAGGACGACGGCCTCCACGTGTGCAGGGCTCGAAACGAGTGCCGGGAGGTCCATCAGGCCAAGGACGCGCAGCGGCAATCCGGCCCTTTCGGTGGCTTCGATGGGGAGCGTACCAACGTCTGGGGCTTCGGCCGTTCCGATATCCGTTGCACCCAGGAGCATGAGCACGGAAAGCAACGTGGCGGTTGCCACGCTGCGGTTGTGCCCAGGAATTTCTAGCCTCCCCATTGGAATCCGCTTGAAGTCGGAGTCATGGTTAAAAGGGTTTATTGATAGCTCGTTGAACCCGATGGATGAAATCGGGCGTTCAACGGTCATCAACCACGCCGAGGATCCGTACGGATCCGTCCGAAGTGGGGCGGGCACTCGTGATCCGGAAGCGTCCGATCTCCCGCGTGTGGCGGACGATCGGGGATTCGCACGGTACCCGCGACAAGGGCACGTCGTCATCGCTGCGGGCCTCGTCCACTCCGCTCCGGCCGCGGCCACCGCTTCCACCACGTTCCAGGGGCTCCGACTCCCGCGGCGTACCCCCACCCTTCGCGGCTTTCTTCCCCGACTCCGGCGCGGGTCCCTGGCCGGTGATGGCCACGCACCGCACGGTGGGGGAACCGCCGCGCGGCACTGCAAGGGCGATCGGCGCCCCCCGGATGCGCCCTTCCAAGGTGTCGCGGGTCTCCCACGCGCACGCGATGGCGCAACCCGCGGTGATCGCCTGGTTCACCGCGTTCTCGATTTCAGCGGCCACCTTCGGGCCTCCGGGAATTCGCGCATCCACTCGGATCGTGCCGTTCCCCTTCACCTCCCCCGCATGCTCGACGGTGCCGCGACGCGCGATGATCGCCGCTTCAAGAAGATGCAGGGCCGCGTGGGCGCGCATGTTGAGGACGCGACGGTCCCGATCGAGATGCAGGATCACCTTCGCACCCGGCATCGGCGGCGGCCCCGTGAACGTGTGGATCACGCGCCCGCCCTTCGCCTCGATGCGCGCCGACCGGATCTTCAGCTTGTGACCTTCCACAAGGACATGCCCGCGGTCGTGGGGGAGGGCATGGCCGTACACGGACTTGGCCGGGGCGAAGATCGTCCGGTCGAGGATCATGCCCCACTCGCCCGCGCGCTCGACTGTCGCGTGGAGGGTGAGGCGGTACGGATCTTCGAGGGGGACACGCTCCATGACACGCCGGGAATCGCGCGGTCGGATTTGGGGGTGTCGATGGGGCGCGGGTGTGGGCCGGCCGGGAAGATACGTCCGCAGGCAGCGTCAGCGACCAAGGCCGCCGGCCTCCTGCGAGACCGGCGGTGGCAGGGCGGTGGTTCCGTGGCTCACCGCTCAAGCGGCATGGGCCACGAGAACCCGAGCGGCGCCAACTCCCCGACCGCTTCGAACAGGCTCATGCCGCGGTCCTGCACCACGATCGCAATCTGCATGTCGTGGCTCTGGAAATCGTTCTGGAACGGTTCACCTGTGCACCCGTTCCGCGGCGTGCATCCTTCCGTGATCGCCACATGGACGCGGCCCTCGTTGTCCCTCGTCATGTCGATGAAGTCGAGGAGGTTCCGGCAACGGTTCGGGCCGCCCCCGCCACCCAGGTACCAGATGCAGCCGACCTGAACAGGGTCCTCCTCGGGCGTCACCTGCTGGGTGACGAACGTGGGCGACTCCGCCGCGGCATCGAAGCTCGTCGTGATGAACAGGTGCCACATGGTGCCGGGCGTCGCCGCGGATGGAGTGGGCGTCTCATCGTCGTCGATGCGCTGTTCATCCCGCGTCCCGAGGAACGCCATGGAGATGCGCCCATCGTCCCCGCTCGTGATGGCGGTGAACGCGTTGATCGTGTGATCAAGGGGCGCGATGCGGAACACGTCGCACGTCACGAACTTGTCCGCCGACCGGGCAAGGTACGCGAGCTGGTCGCGGTCCCGGAAGAGGAGGTAGGCCGTCCCGTCCGGGGTCACCGTGATGTCCGCGTCGATCTCGACCTGCCCGATGTCGGGGCGGCACTGGCGCTGCGTCCAGGTAAGCCCGTCATCCTCCGTGACGACCACCGTGAGGGGCCGCTGGCAGTTCAACCCGAGGTTCCCGAGGGCGACCGCGACGGTGCCGTCCGGGTAGGGCGCCGGGTGGCCGTTGATGTGGCCGCAGCCGGAAACCGGTGTTGCGATCTGCCGGTCGTACGCGAAGGACATGCCGCCATCGAGACTGACCGCGCACCACGTGCCGGCCGCGTAGTTGTCCACCTCGCCCATTCCGAGGGGCCGGTTCACGCACATGTAGAGGACGGTGGGGTACGTGGACGCGAGGACGGTTGCGGGGCTGGCGTTGGGGCCGTGCGGCGCGGTCATGATCTTCTGGTGATCGAGGACGGGCACCGCGCAGTCCATGGGCCGCTCCGTCCACGAACCGGGCGCACCATCGGCGTCGCTCCACGCCATGTACGTGCACATGATGGCCGGATGCATGTGGTTCGCGAACACGCGGTCCGTGATCGGGTCCACCCAGAGCATCGGATCCGCCGTGCTGAAGTAATCCTCCGTCACGGGGGTGTTCGGCGACTTGAGGTCGTGGGCGAGTTCCCACGTGTCCCCGTGATCGAACGAGCGGAGCACCTGGTCGAAACTCGTGACGAGGAGCGCGCCGTTCGAGGTGATCCCGAGGTTCGGTTCCGCGCCGCCGCCGGGCACGAGTTTCTCCATGAACACGGGTGCGGCGCCGGGAGCCGTGAACCACTCGGGGAGCGCGGTCGCGTTGCCCGTCGCATCGAGCGCTTCGGCGCCCCGCCACGTGAACGTGCCCGCGAAATCCTCCACGCTCTCGGAGAGCGGGGTCAGCGGGAGCACGTCCGGCGCGCGCAGGCAACCGGCGAGGGCGAGTGCAGGCACAAGGAAGAGTGCGATGAGGACGGTACGCGTTTGGGCTCCTGGGGCACGGGCTCCTGTGAATTCAGTCAAGGTCGGGCACCTCCTGCCGGGTGCGACGGATGCGCGCACCGATTCTTGTGGTGGCGAACGCACCGAGGATCAGGCCCACGTACCCGAGGACGAAGGCGCCCACGACGGGAACCTTCGACAGGAACGCGGTCTTGACCTCCTGGACGGGCGCATTCGCGAGGGTCGAAAGGACCTCGTGGTACGTCTGGGTCCCGGGCGTCTGCCCCGCGACCACGGCAAGGAGTGCGGGTTCATCCACCCGCGGGAACGCCCACTCGAGGCGGCCATCTCCACCGGCGAACCGGAGGATCTGGGGTGTGAGCGTCGTGTATACGTAGAACTCCTCCCGTGCGCCATCCCCTGTTGCGAACACGACACGGTTCGCGCTCGAGACATACAGGTGGAAGTTCACGAGGAGGTCCCCGTTGTCGCGGGACACATCACCGATGGCGTGGAACCGGAGGTTCGGGAACGCGCTCGCCGAGTTGGACGTCGGAAGCGCAAGGAGGCGGCGGCTCCAGAGCGATTCCCCGGTGGCACCATCGTACGTGGTCACCCAGAGGTCGTTCAGGTCGCCGCTTGCGATGACGAGGTCATCGATGTCGTCACCCGTGACATCCGGGGCACGGGACGGGACGGCAAAGGCGCCCACGCTTTCCACGCTGTACAGGACGGATGCGTCACGGCCCGAGATGATGCGCTGTTGGTGGATGACCGTCTGGTCCCCGAGGTACAGCGGCTCGTCGATGACAATGTCACCGACGCCATCCCGATCGAAATCGGGCAAGCCGTTGAGCCGCATCATCTTCAGGTTGTGCAGGGCATCGCTCGGGGCGATGTACGTGTACGTTCGCCAGATGCGCTCTCCGGTGGCCCCCGAGAGGAGCGTGACGGGGAGCTTCTGCGGCGTGACAAGGTCCTCGGCCATGCGGTTCGCGAGCTCGTAGCCGTACCAGTCGATCATGACGACGTCGTTCCCGCCATCGTCATCGGCGTCCCCAAGGACGAAGAGGGCGAAGTCGCGCGGGTTGTCCATGGACCAGAGTTCGCTGCCGTCGAGACCGCTCCGCGCACTCACGCGGTGCATGTACTGGAAGGCGAATGTCTCCTCGTGGAGAAGGAAGTCCGCGATACCGTCGCCGTCTGCGTCCCCGAGGGGCTCGAAGGTGATGCGGTAGTTGAAGCCGCCATCATCCAGCACCTGCACGTCGAAGCCCGGTTCGCCGGTGGCGCCGTCGAAGAGCACCATGCGGGCATCCACGTCGTACGGGCCTTCCACGTTGGAGGCCGGGTACGGGCTCCACTCGTACACCTTGTACAGGAGGTCCGGGATGCCATCGCCCGTGAGGTCGAAGCAGCACTGCTGCGCGCCCCAGTAGATGCCTTCCACGTTCGCGGGAAGGGCGGCCGTGATGCGGAACTCGGGAGCGTCGAGCACGACGGGGAACACACTGAGCCGGGGATTCGGCAGGAACGTGTCTCGGCGCCATTCGATGGCGCCGGTGTCCACGTCCACCTTCGCGGCCCATTCCTTCGCGTGGTACGCGTTCGTGACGGTGGGCGGGTGGTTGAAGCCGGGCGGGATGCCGTCGAACAACGTGTTGTACGAGTGCGACGTGTACCCGACACCCTGCAGGAAGATGGCGGCTTCCGTGCCTGCCGGAAGCGGCGGCACGCCGTTCTTCCCG
>JBFILE010000323.1:0-4685 GCA_041599855.1 Thermoplasmatota archaeon | reverse complement strand
GGTCTTCGCGTACCAGGCGGACGACGTGTACCTGAGGGGTCGGGCGAGCGTGGCGCTCGCGACTCCAGGCGCGTTGATTCCGGGGGCGAACGGGTCCCTCCTGGTCGCGGTGACGGATTATGCGGGGCTCCCGTTCGCGGGCGAGCCCGTGACCGTGCACGTGGTCGAGGGGTCGGCGACGCGCTTCCTTGCTTCCGGCGTGACGGATGACCGCGGCATCGCGGCGCTCGTGTTCGAGGTGCCGAATGTGGCGGGGTCGACGCGTCTCCGGGTGACGACGCGTGCGGATTCCTTTGACGAGACTTTGCCGGTGGACCCCGCGCGAACCATGCATGTCTCCACCGACCGCATCCGGTACACGCCGGGGGACACCATCGAGGGGCGTGTCATCATCCTCGGCGGGCGTCCCGCCCGAGTCCTCGAAGAGGACGCATATGTTTCCCTCATCGACGCGCGCGGCATCTCCGTGCACTCGGCGCGCGCCCGGTCCGGGGCGGATGGCGTGGCCACGTTCACGATCCCACTCGGTGAAGCGGTGCCCGCAGGAGACTGGGTGATCCGGGTGGAGAGCGGTGCCGCCCGGGTCGCGCAGGTGATTCGGGTGAGCCGCGACCCGCCTCCGCGGATGATCCTCGATTTCGCGGATGCTCCGCGCTTCATCACGCCCACGTCCCAGGTCGAGGTGACCCTTTCGGCGCGGCATGTGGCCGGTGGGTCCGTGGCCGGCGTGGCGGCGGTGACGGCCAGCGTGTATGACAACGGGTGGCGGCTCCTGACCGTGAAGCAGGGCGAACTCGAACATGGGCACCTGCGGCTCACGGTCCCGTTCGGGAACGTGAACGTGGGCGCATCCGGGTCGCTTCTTGCACTTCGGGCGGTGGTTTCGGATGCCGCCGGCTCGGAGAACGTGACCCGGTACATCCCGGTCTCGTCCGACCCCCTTGAGATCGCGGTTCTCGCGCCCGCGCCCGTCACGGGACAGAACATGACTCTCCGCATGGTGGTCTCGTTCCCTGATGGCTCGCCCGCCGTGGGGGCTCTCGTGAATGCGAGTCTCGGCGGGAAACGCGTCCCGGCGGTGAGGACGGATGACCGCGGTATCGCGACCATGCGGGCCTCTTTCGAGGGCTCGCGCGCCCTTGTCGTCACGGCCGACCTCGGTAACGGGACGCGAGGGGTTCGCGAGGTCACGCTGGAGTCCCCGACGGCCCTTGCCATCACGGCCCAGGACGCGACCGTGATTGCCGGGGATGTGGCCCGGTTCACGATCCACCGGCAGACGGCGGAGGAGGCGGCCCTCTACTACGAGGTCCACGCGTCCGGGGTCCTTGAGGTGAGCGGACGCATCGTCGTGACGGGCCGCGAGCGCGTCCTCGAGATCCCGACCTCGGTGCGCATGGCGCCGGCCGCCCGCGTCAGCATCTTCGAAGTCGGCGCGGACCTCGGCGCCGCCCGCGCGGCAACGGTTGTCGGGGTCACCGTTCCGGACGCGCTGCATCTCGACCTCCGCGCCTCATCCACCATCGTGCGTCCCGGGGACTCCTTCACCGTGGAACTGAACGCCACGCGGGGCAGTCTCGGGGTCCCGGCGGTGATCGGCCTTTCGGGGTCGGATGCCGCGACGGAAGCCGCCCTCCGGGAATCGAGTGCGGAGTTCGCCCACCGTGCGGCCAAGGAATTGGACCTCGATCCGGTGACCGCATACCTCGCCACCGGACTCTCCCCCGGCATGGCCGGCTTTCCGCCGGTGACCCACGCGGGATCCGGGAGTGTCGCACGCTTCGAAACCTCCGAGGGAAGCGATGCGTATCGGGCCCAGGCCCTCGTGATCAAGAACAAGAGCGTCCTCGCATACTGGGCCGCCGTCATCGCCGTCCTCGCGACCCTCGTGGCGTTCTCACTGACCCGCGTCGTCAAGCATGCCCTCGGGCGGCCACGCACCGCGAACGTCATGTTCCTCGCGGCCCTTCTCGTGTTCCCGTCGGCTGCCGCGTGGGTGGTCACCGATGTCCCCAGCGGCGTTGTGGCCCCGGATGACGACGGGGCGGATGCGCTCGCGACGAGGGCACCGGAACGCCAATTCTCGTCCGATGTCCCGTTTGCCCTTCCGGCACTGCGGCCCGTGCAGGGTCTGAACGCGGAGAAGGTGGAAGCAAGATCCTTCGACTACTCGTACGGCGCATCCGCACCGGCGCCCATGCCCCCCGGGAACCGATCCGAAGGGTCGACCGCGGACGCCAATGACGGCAACGTCGCACGTGCCCCGGTGATGGCGGGCTCCGAGTCGAATTTCGTATTCTACAACGCGGACGCCAACGCCCCCCTCGCGTTCACGGTGCAGCCTGATCAGTCCCTGCGGACGTCCGGATCGAGGACGCGTGCGGAGCTTCTCGAGGAAGCCCGCCGCACCACGCCGGAGAGTTTCGCGTGGATGCCGCGGGTGGTCACGGATGGTTCGGGGCTTGCGAACGTCACGGTGGATGCGCCGAAGACTCCCGGAGACTGGCGCATCCACGCGCTTGCCCACACGGCGGATGCCGACCTCGCAACGGCCCGGATCGATCTTGCCGTCCTGTCGCCGGTCATGCTGTTCACCGAGTCGGTTCCCGTGCTTCCGGTCGGCGCGAACGCGTCCATCGAGGTGACGGTGTTCGCCACGGGGAATGGGCTGAAACTCCTCGGCTACCCGGCCACCGGGGTCGGCGTGTACCCTCTCGAAACATCGTGGAACGCGTCGAGCCCGCAGATCGTGCAGACCCGCATCCACTTCACCGCCTTGAGCGCGGGGACCCACCACGTGATCCTGGAAGCTGTCACGGAACGCGGCCGGGACACGGTGGTGGTGCCCGTGCGGGTGGAGGACGGCATCCCGCGCTCACGGAACCTCCTTGCCCCGGTTTCGGCATCCGGCCAGTTCGAGGCCCTCCTGCCGGCCGGCACGGATCGGATCACGGTGCACGCCGGCGCTGCCGGGCTCGTTGCGGACACTTCGGCGAAGCTCCATGAGCGACCCGCGGCATCGGCCACCGAATCGATCGCGCGGCTCGGTTCCGCCCTTGCCCATCGCGCCGTGCTGTCCCGCGAGGCCTCGGTCGACACGCACCGGGCCGTGGACGCCCGCGTGGTCCGGGATGTCCAGGATGTCCTCGCGTATGCCACACGCGCGCCCGACGGAAGCATCACCGTGACGTCGTACGCCGGATCGGCCCCGCGGGCCGATCTCACGGCGCGGGCCCTCGACCTCCTGAATGTCGCGCGTGCCGATGGATTGCCCGTGCCTGCGGACACGGTGCAGGCGATGGCGCGGGGGCTTCAATCCCTCGCGCGGGCCGATGGCGCGTATCCGGGCGGGGACGCCGTCACGGCGCGTGCGGCCCTCGCCCTTGCCAACACGGGGTTCGCCCCGAGCCGGGATGCCGCCGTCCGCGCCCTCGAAGCGGTTCGCGCGCCGTCCCCGGACCCCCTCGCGCAGGCGCTCCTCGCGAGTGCCCGCGCGGCCCTCGGTACCGGCATCGGCCCTGTGCCCCTGGCGGACCCGTCCCAATCCACGGCCACCCTTGCCGCAACGCTGGATGCCCTTCTGCGCATCGGGGCCCCCGCGAAGGACCGCATGCCTGCGCTCCGCGAGATCCTCTCGCGGAACACGGGTCTCGGATTCGGAGGCGCCCTTGAAACGTCCGACGCTGCGCGCGCCCTTGCGCGGGCCATTCCCCGGGAACGGACCGCCATCGGCATCGCGGTGAACGGGACCGAGGTCCTCAACGGCGAGGTCGCAAGTGGCGGCACCGTGACCGCCCGCTTCAACACGACCGGTGAGGGCGGCGTCCTGGCCTTCGGGAATACGGGGCCCGGCCTCGCCATCGTCCAGATCCAGGGTGCCGGCCCGATTGCGACACGCTCCATTGCGCCCTTCCTCGTGGTCGAGGAGGATTCCATCATCCTGCGCATCCGCGCATTGGGTGCCCTCCACGGGCCGTTGCGCGTGAGCCTCGCAACACCCTCCAACATCCAGCTCCTCACGCCACCCGCCACGCCGGTCCTCGAGCACGCGACCATGGTGGGCGGGGCGCTCGTTCTCCATCTTGATGCGCCGGCCGCGAACCAGGATGTCGCCATCCGCATCCCGATGGATGGCCGGCCGGACGTCCGGGCGTGGTTCAGTGTGGACGTCCTTGACATCGGGAGCGGGGAACGCGCCACGGCGAGCGCGAGTCTTGGAGGTCGCGCATCATGATGCGCCGTCTCGTCCTGGACCTTGCCGCCTTCAAGGCATTGGCAAGCGACCGGCGCCTCGACATGCTGAAGCACCTCGACGAACGACCCATGACCGTGAGTGAACTCGCGCGCGTCACGGGCCTTGCGAAGGCAAGCGTCCATGAACACCTGGGCATCCTCGTGGATGCGGACATTGTCACGCGCGACGAGACCACGAAGCGCAAGTGGGTCTACTACCGGCTCACGTGGAAGGGCCAGAGCATTGTGCATCCCGAGCGCCGCCAGGTCGCCATCTTCCTTGCGGTCGCCTCCACGCTGCTCCTTGGTGCCTTCGCGTACGGGCTGTGGATGCTTGCGGACCTCGCGCGCATCACGAACCGGGCGAACGGCGCCATGGAAGGCGCCGGCTACGTGATCCAGGATTCGGACATCGCGCCCCTCGTCCCCGTCCTGTCTGTCATCATCGTGGG
>JBFILE010000322.1:0-4687 GCA_041599855.1 Thermoplasmatota archaeon | reverse complement strand
TCCCGCTCGCATTATTGGGAGTGGGCGTCCTTACATGGCCGGCGACGCGCGCCCATCTCCTCGGGCGAGACCCCGCGGCCATGCTCCTCCAGGTGATCGCCGCGGCAACCCTCCTCCTGATGGCCATCCACGCCGTGGATGGCGAGGCCGACGACGGCGTTGCCGCGGGCGTCGACCAAATCCCGGCTGCCGATGCCGGCGCCATGGCCCATGCGGATACCCATGGGGGCGCCCACGCGGACGGCGAACCCAAGGGGGCCCCGACCCGTGCGTGACCCGTTTGTCCTCCTTGTTGCGGGGGGAACCGTGGCGCTTGTCCTGGCAGCCCTCCTTGAACCCCTTGCGCTCGTGCCGGCAGCACTCATTCCCTTTGTCGCCGCATATTCCACGCGCGCCCACCGGCAGAGGTTCCGGTTCCTGGCCGCGCTCGCGTTCCCGCCCATCCTCATGATCCTCCATGTCCTGAACCCTGCCGCTGCCCCCGATGTGCCCGGCGGGACCGTGCTCGTCACGTGGGCCACCATCGCCGCGGGAGCGTATGCCGTTGCCCTCGGACTCGCATTCGTCCTTGACCCTTCGAGGGAGGATGCGCTCCTCACGGCACCCCACGGACGCGGGTGGGCGTGGTGTCTCGTCGGCGCCGGCACCGGCCCATTGGTCGGCTTCGTCGCAGCCGGGACCGGCGGGCTGCCAAAGCTTCCCTTCCTGCCCCATGTGAAGCTCGCGGTCGCACCGGTGCTCGTGGTCATCGTCCTCGCAGTCGTCACGGAATGGCTCATCAGGGGCCCGCTCTTCCAGTGGGCCCGTGCGATGATGCCCTGGGCGGGTGCCCTCGGAATCACGGCGCTGTTCACGGGCGCATTGTTCAGCCTCCGTTCACCCACCGTCCCCGCGTTCGTCGTGGGCGCGGTGGCAGGTGCCGCATGGGGGTTCCTCAACATGCGGGCATCAACCCTCGTGCCGAGCGCCCTCGCGGCCGGAAGCGCATCAGCAACGGCCCTCGTCGTGTCCTGACGGGCGGCATCCCCGGATCCGGGGCGAAACCGCTATGCGCACCGGCTCCCGCGGCGGGGCGTTGACCCTGTCCCGCCGGACCCCGATCCTCGCAGGAATCGTGATCCTCGCCGCCGTGCTCCTCCTGTACCGCGCGCCGCTCATCTGGCTTGGGCGGGCGTGGCTCCAGAATCCCCAGTACTCCCACGGGTTCCTCCTCCTCGGCACCTGCGCATTCCTCGCGTGGCGGGCCCTCCGCATCCACGGCAATGTGCAAGGCGAACGTCCCGTCACCGGCGGCGCTGCCATCCTGTCCATCGGCGGCCCCCTCGCAATCTACGGCATGGCATTCGTCCTTGGTTCCCCGCCGCTCATGATCGCGACCCTTCCCGTCCTGATCCTCGGGTTCTTCGCACTCCTGCGATCCTACCGCGTCGCCCGGCATCTTGCAGTCCCCCTCCTCATGCCCCTTGTCGCGGTGCCGATTCCCCTGTACGATGTCGTCACGGGCTCCCTGCAACAGGTGAGTGCCTCCCTGGCCGCGGCCACGGTCCAAGCCGTGGGAGTGGACGCGGCGGCCCATGGCATGGCCATCACGAGCGGCGGATTCCTGTTCTCCGTCGAACCCCTCTGCAGCGGCATGAGCGGACTCACGAGTCTTGCGGCGCTTGCCCTCGTCATCGGCCACGTCACGTGCCTCCCGCCGGTCGGCCGCGCCGTCCTCTTCGCACTTACCCTTCCCCTGGCCCTTATGTTGAACGTCCTGCGGATCAGCGGCACCGTCATCCTCGCCGTCCGCACAAGCCCGGAAACGGCCCTCGGCATTTTCCACGGCGCAAGCGGCGTCATCCTGTTCATCGCGGGTGCCGCAGCCCTTCTCGTCGTTGCCCAGCGATTCCAGGGCCGCCCGGAGGTGACGCCCGCTGCCTGACCCGGAACCCACGCGGAATCCGGCCCTCATCATGGCCGCGGGCGCAGTCGGCCTCGCCCTCGTCATGGTGGTCCTCCTCTCGACGCCGGCAACCCTTGTCGGGGCATCGACCTCCTACGTGGATACCCACCTTGCCGGCCGCAGCGGGAACGCCGAACCCGTTGCGGGCTTCCTCGACCTTGCGGATCCGGAGGACCTTGCGGACTTCCCCCTTCGCCTCGGTGCCTGGGAAGGCGGTCCCGATGAGAGCCGGGCAGGGCGGTGGCCCCGTGTGGCGGAGTACTACGACGCTGAAGGCCTTCTCGTCCGTGCCTACTCCCGCCCGGGCCTCTATGTGCCCCTCGACGTGTTCATCCTCCAGACGCGCCAGACCCATGTGTTTCACAGCCTCGAAGCAAGCTACCGCGCCGTCCTCGGCATGGACACGTTGTCCGTGACACCGGTCCACCTGGAACTGAATCGGGAATCGTCCGAAGCGCCCCATCTTGTTCCGGCGGCGGTTCCGGGAAGCCGGCTCCTCGTGGAGCGTGTCGGCGCGGACGGCCCCGAGGAGCGGCGCATCGCCTACACCTTCTGGGTGATCGAGGAGGACTGGCGGGTGCCGACACGCGCCACGTGGGTGCGGGCCGAACTCATCGTGCCGGCAAACGGTCCGTACGATGCCCACGATGCCCTCATCCTCGACTTCATGGGGGAACTCGGTGCTCGTCTCTTCCGGGTCCCCGATCCCGCCCTTGAACCACTTGTGGTCGAGATCCTGTTCGCCAAGGGGCCCCTTGGCGGCCTCGCCGCGACCGGGTCGGTTGTCGCGCCGACGGGTGCCATGGCCTGGGGAATCCGTGAATGGCGCCGGGGCGGGCGCATCGAGGACGCCGCGCCGTGACCGCTTGACCTGTCGCGGCCCATGGGCTACCGATGGCTTCCGTCGCAGGTGACCTGCGCCGCCCGCTCGCCGTCGGGCACGGCCGTTGATGGTCCCGTCGGGGCACGGGTGCTGCGCCTGGATCCGGAGGCCGGCATATGGTGCCCCTGTGGGCAATGGTTTTTATACGGGGGCGTGGCTCCCCGCTCGTTTTCCGGGTGAGCTTACTCATGACGTCCGACTCCACAGAGCCCACCTACAACCGCTTCGAGCGGGCACGCATCATCGGCGCACGAGCACTCCAGATCAGCATGGGTGCCCCCATCATCCGAGTCGACCTCGCGGAAGGTCTCGACCCCGTGTACATCGCGGAAGAGGAGTACGCGGGCGGGGTCGTCCCCATCACCGTGAGCCACCTCGGTCGCCCCGGACGCACCCGCGCCCGACGCGCCGAAGCCGAAGCGGCGACGACGGCCTGAGGCCCCCGGGATCCACGGAGGTCACTCGCCCATGTCGGAGATCATCGACATCATCTATCGCAAGATCCTGGACAGCCGCGGCAACGCCACCCTCGAAGTGGATGTCGTGACCGCGGACGGATTCGGCCGCGCGGCCGCGCCCTCCGGCGCAAGCACCGGCGCCCACGAAGTCGCCCCGTGGCCCAAGGGCGGCGTGGACCAGGCCATCGAACTGGCCGAAGACCTCATCGTCCCCGAACTGGAAGGCGTCGACTGCACCCTGCAGCGCGACATCGACGAACTCCTCACCCAGATCGACGGCACCCCGAACTTCTCGAACATCGGCGGCAACACCGCCGTTGCCACAAGCCTCGCCGTCGCCCGCGCGGCGGCCTCCGGCCTCGGCATGCCCCTCTACGCGTACCTCGGCGGCACCTTCATCAGCCGGTTGCCCCGGCCCCTCGGGAATGTCCTTGGCGGCGGCGCCCACGCCGTCGGAGGCACCGACATCCAGGAGTACATGAGCGTCTCCTTCGGCCCCAGCGTCCAGGAGAGCGTCTTCGCGAATGCGTGGGTCTCCCAGCGCATGAAGGCCGTCCTCAAGGAGAAGTTCCCCGGCCAAAGCCTCGGCAAGGGCGACGAAGGCGCATGGACCGCCCCCGTCACCAACGAGGAAGGCCTCCAGCTCGTGAGCGACGTGTGCGCGGAAGCCACCAAGGAATTCGGGTTCGACGTACGCGTCAGCCTCGATGTGGCCGCCACCGAGTTCTACAAGAACGGGAAGTACGTCCTCAAGGACGGCACGTCCCGCACCACCGAGGAGCAGGTTGCGTGGATGGCGGACCTTGCCGAACGGTACAACCTGTTCTCCCTCGAAGACCCCCTCGCCGAGGACGACTGGGAAGGCTGGACCGCCCTCACCGAGCGCATCGGGGAGAAGGTCGTCATCATCGGCGACGACCTCTTCACCACGAACCCCGAACGCCTCATCGAAGGCATCAACAGGAAGGCCGCGAACGCCATCCTGATCAAGCCGAATCAGATCGGCACCCTGAGCCGCACCGTGGACACGATCCAGCTCGCACAGGAGCACGGACTCGTCTGCGTCATCAGCCACCGGAGCGGTGAAACCACCGATGACACCATTGCGCACATCGGCGCCGCATTCGGGTGCGTCGGGATCAAAACCGGGGCTGTCGGCGGCGAGCGGATCGCGAAGCTGAACGAGCTGATCCGGATCGAGGAAGAGCTCTGAGGCGCCTTCGGCGCCTCAGGGGATTCCTTCCGCCGGACGCGACTTTGCGGCCCAGCTCCGCGGGGCTAAGCCCCGCTCCGCTGTAAGGTCGCGCCGTCGGCCGAGAGGGGGCTGCTGCCCCCTCTCGGGCTCTCCCCCGCTCGTGTTTGACGGGTGGATTGTGTGGGGCTGCCCCCTCTCGGGCTCTC
>JBFILE010000321.1:0-4697 GCA_041599855.1 Thermoplasmatota archaeon | reverse complement strand
CGGTTCATGAGTGGCCTCACGGGCGGCAAGATGAGTTCCTCGAAACCCGAGACGCACATCGCCCTCAAGGAGGATCCGAAGGCGGCGCAGAAGAAGCTGAACGCCGCCAAGACCGGCGGGTTGCCGACCGCTGCCGAGCAGCGGGAGAAGGGTGCCGACCCATACAACTGCATGGTGTACGAGACGTTCCTGTACCACCTCGTGGACAGCGACGAGGAACTGCAGACCGTGCATGACGAATGCCGGAGTGGCGCCCGCCTCTGCGGCGACTGCAAGGGCCTTGCCAAGGTCCGGGTCGCGGGCCTCCTCCAAGGCCTCGCGGACGAACGGGTCAAGACCACGGAAGCCGTCATGGAGCGCGTCCTTGAACGCAGCCGCAACATCGCGCGCGGCATCGAACCCCTGATCCCGCGCAAGGTTGACGCGGATGCAGGAGGGGCCGGTGCGCCTGCCCCCACAACCGATTCCACGGAGGTGCGGAAGTGACCGCCGAACTCAGCCCCCTCGAAAAACACGTGCTCGTCGCCCTCGGCGCGTTGGACGGAAAAGCCACGCCCGAGGACATCCTCGAAAAAAGTGGCCTCACGGAACTCGTGCAGGTCATGAACGCCTCCTCCTGGCTCCAGGCCAAGGGCCTTGTCCGACACGAGGAGACCATGCGGACGTACGTGAGTCTCGGGAAGGGCGGCGCCGCCGCCCGCGAGAACGGCCTTCCCGAACGGCGTGCCTTGGACGCCATCCACGCGGCCGGCGGCGAAGCGACCATGAGCGGGATTGTCGCGGCAGGGTCCGTGGACAAGGCCGAGATCAGCGTGGCCATCGGATGGCTCAAGCGCAAGGGCCTCGCGAACATCCGCAAGGAGGACGGCGACACCATCCTGAGTCTGACGGATGCCGGGCGGGAGGCCCAAGGGGCCCCCATGCCGGATGAGGCACTCCTCGATCAGGTCGCGGACGGGGAAGTCCCGGAAGGCGACGTGGACGCGGCCACCCTGAAGGTCATCCTCGGTCGGCAGGACCTCGTCAAGAAGCGGGACGAGATCACGCGCCTCATCCACCTCTCATCCAAGGGACGTGTCGTCCTCGACAAGGGCGTCGAGATCAAGGAGCAGATTGCGCAGCTCACACCCCAGCTCATCGCCACGGGTGCATGGAAGGACATGGACATCAGGGGCTACGACATCACGGCCTTCGCCCCCGTGATGACGGGCGGGAAGAAGCACCCGCTCCGGCAGATCATCGACCGCATCCGCCTCGTGTACCTTGAGATGGGATTCGGCGAGATCGAGGGGCCGTTCGTCCGGAGCGCGTTCTGGAACATGGACGCGCTCTACATCCCACAGGATCATCCCGCGCGGGCCATGCAGGACACGTTCTACCTCGATGAGCCGGCCACAGCGAACCTCGCGCCGGACTCGGACGCCCGCGAATTCGTGAACGCCGTGAAGGCGATCCACGAGGATGGCGGCGACACCGGGGGAACCGGGTGGCGGAACCCGGACTGGCGCCGCGAGATCGCGGAGCAGAACCTCCTGCGCACCCACACGACCCCCGACACCGTGCAGGCCCTCCGGGACCACGCGATCGCGTACCCGGACCCCGAGACGCGCCCCGCGCTCAAGGTGTTCAGCGTGGACCGCGTGTTCCGCAACGAGGCGCTCGACGCCACGCACCTGCCCGAATTCCATCAGGTGGAAGGAATCGTCATGGAGAAGGGCGCGAACTTCCGGCAGCTCATCGGGCTCCTGAAGGAATTCTATGCGAAGATGGGTTTCGACCAGATCCGCGTCCGGCCCGCCTACTTCCCGTACACCGAGCCGTCCCTCGAACTCGAGGTGTACTACAACGACCGGTGGATGGAACTCGGCGGCGCCGGGATCTTCCGGCCCGAGGTCACCAAACCCCTCGGCATCACGGAACCCGTCCTCGCGTGGGGTCTCGGCCTTGAGCGTCTCGCCATGATGACCCTCGGCCTCAAGGACCTGCGGGAACTGTACGTGAGCGACATCGAGTGGCTGCGGAAAGCGGCGCTCGTGGAATAGGTGTCGGTGGCCCGTTGCTGCCGGACCCGATCAGAGGTCCTTCGTTTCTTCGCCGATGGCGTGGAACAGTTCGAACGCATTCCGGAACCGCGCATTCGACGGGAGTGCGCGGATCTCTTCGAGTGCCGAGGCATCGGCACCGTTGGTCCGCGCAATGGCTTCCACGTCCCGGCGGGCCGCCGGGAACCGGATGCCGTGCAGGTGCTGGACGGCGTTCACGATGGCGGCGGCGGCAATGGTGCTGTGGGGGACCCCCTCGTGGCCGGGTCGCCCCGCACCCCGGGTGGCGGATCGCGCAAACCGATCCAATTCCTCGCGTGTGAGTGCTCCCTTCGGTTGCTCGGACGCGGTGGGTCGGTCCTTCCGCACGGTGCGCGCCTCCGGATGATCGACACCGAACGGAATCTGCTTGATGCGCGCGCTCGCCGGCCGAGCCGGCTCGGCTGGAGGGTCCCTCACATGGTGGACATCCTGCCGGTGTTGTTCCAGGGTCTCATGGGTCGTGAAGGAAGCATGACAAGTGCCACAATCGTAAATGCTCAAACCAACGCACCACCCATCGATCCGGGAGTCGTCCGGGAAGAGTGCTCCGACCGTGCTGTCAATCCCGGGTAGCGCCCGACCCGCCTTCCGACCCCCAATCCTTTTCCCTGCAACAGGCATCCGGTGCCCCATGGCGTCCACAGCCGCGTTGGCAGGCAGCGCGACACAGGAAGGCACCGAACGTTTTGCGCGCGCGCATGGTGCAGCGGACGGGTACTTCCGGCGCGTCCGAGGGCTCGCGTTCTCCAGCGTGGGCATCGGTACCTACCTTGGACAGACGGGCAAGGTCACGAACGAGCGATACGAGCAGGCGGTCATCCACGCGCTCGCCTCCGGCATCAACGTCATCGACACGTCCATCAATTATCGGGGACAGGGGAGCGAACGCGCGGTGGGTCGCGCGCTGCGCCACCACGCAAGGCGCGACGAGGTGTTCGTGGTCACCAAGGGCGGCTTTCTCACCACGGATTCGGAGGACCCGCGGGGCCCCCGTGAATATTTCACGGAGGAATACCTCGATGCCGGCATCCTCGACCACGATGATGTCGCCGGCGGCGCCCACGCCATGACGCCCGCGTTCCTTGAGAACCAATTGAGCCGGAGCCTCCGGAACCTCGGGGTCGAGACGGTGGACGCGTACCTCGTCCACAACCCGGAGACGCAGCTCATGGCCGGCGTGCCTCCCGCGGAGGTGCGTGTCCGGCTCGGGCATGCGTTCGAACAGATGGAGCGCGAAATCGATGCCGGCCGCATCCGGTCGTACGGCGTATCCACGTGGGATGGGCTGAGGGTCCCGCCGGAACACGCCGCGCATCTCGGTCTCGACGTCATCCTCGGCCTGGCTGCAAGGGCACGGGAAGCCGTGTCCGATCGACCGGGGCCGCATCATTTCCGCGTCGTTGAACTCCCGTTCAATGTCGCCATGCATGAAGCATTGACGTCGGCGACCCAGCCAGGGTCCGGGACCCGCGTGCCCCTTCTTGCAGCCGCAAGGGATGCGGGCCTCATGGTGCTCGCGAGCGCCAGCATCCGGCAAGGCAGGGTCCTGGGGAACGTGCCGACCGACATCCACGCGAGACTCGGAACCACCCGGGACATCGAGGCGGCCATCGAGTTCGCGCGGAGCGCGCCCGGAATCACCACGGCCCTCGTCGGCATGAGCAGCGTGGAGCACGTGGCGGAGAACACGGGTCTCATGAAGGCGCGCCCCACGCGTACTGCGAGCCTTCGTGGATTCGCAGGCCCGGACCCGCCGCTGCACACCGCCTGACGGCACCCCTGCGGTTCAAGAACCTCGGCCGCCATGGGCGTGCCATGCGACGCCCCAACCGGTTGCCGAACCTGGCCGTTGCGCTCGTTCTTGTTGCCGCCGCGATGGCCGCCGGGTGTCTTGACGCGGGAGCGCCATCGGGTGGGTCATCGGCCGGCGATGCGTCGGACGACGGTCCGCGTGGAGTCGCGGATCCTGTCGGCGAACCCATCCCCGCGCGCAACCGAACGACCACGACTGGGCCGGGCGTGGGCGACAATCGGACCGGTTTTCCGGCGGATGGTTCCGACGCCGAAACGCCGGCTCCACGGTCGAACACCACCCGCGACCCTGCCGGGGATGGCGCGCCGGTCGGAAACGGGACGGGCGACAACGGCGGTGCCGGTGGAGGCTCCGACAACGGCACCATGGAACACGGGGGCGGCGAACCGACACCTGCCGAGCCCTCGGAACCCGAACCCCCGCGACCGCGTACCCCGGTGGCATGCCGCCCCGGGGATGCGCCCGACGAACTCCTGTGTGACATCCTCCACTCGGAAACGGCGGCAACTGCGACGCAGGGATTCACCTTCGACATTCCGGCGAACGTCCATTGGATCTGTTTCACGTGGACGGTCACGACGAGCGCCGGAAGCGCAACCGTGAACGTCATCGTGCCCGGGGGCGACAATGTCACCCTCCACGAACCGGCGGGTGCGGGCGGCAAACAGGCAACCATGATCGAAGCTGTCGGTCACGACGGGGAATGGCGGGTGGACCTTGTCATGGACGCGTGGTCGGGCGAACTCGACCTGGCCGTGACCAAGCCGTGATCCGGAGCCCGTCAAGACGGCGCGTCCGGT
>JBFILE010000320.1:0-4793 GCA_041599855.1 Thermoplasmatota archaeon | reverse complement strand
CTTATGCCGCACCGCCTCCGCCACGGGTCGCCCACCGGGGGGAGGCGGAGCAGGTGCCGGGGAGGGGTGCAGGTCGCGCCGCAGGCGCGCCGGGGTGGCTGGCGGGAGCCAAAACTGTGACACCCAGTCCTTGCGGCCCGCACTCATATCTTTAGCTAGGCACCCCGGGGGCATGGGCCATTTCGCGATCGACTCGACCGCCCGCGCAAGCCACGCGACGACCCCGCATCGATCGCATGCGCGATGGGCTCTCCATCGAACCCGTTCGCAATAACTATAGCGGGAGGGGGTCTTCTGGTTCATGGGCCTCACCCCCACGCGTCTGATTGGAATTCTCATCGTTGCCGCGGCCATGATCGGCGTTCAGCCGTCTGTCGCCGACATGTATAGCTGCCCAATGGCGCTTGATTGTGAAGAAAGCGGCGCAACCATGTGCGTTGGTCCTACGGGAAATATGCACGCGATGGGCGTTTGCGACATCGGGTTTGCCTGTGCCGCCACCGCTGCGGGCAGTTTCAAAGGCTGTGTCAACGGAGACGTCTCGGGCCCGATCTTCCCGGATGCAAGAGTGGAGGTTTGCATGGAAAGCAACGTCGCGGTCGCAGCCATCGGTGTCAGGCCGGTGGCACTCAACGGGTATCACATCCAGGCTGCTACTTGTCGCTGGGATGGCTCGCTCTGCACCCAGAATGACGATTCGGGGGCGATCATCGGATCCGTCGCTGGGCTGGGTCGTCAAGGCGGTCGGGCACGCCGGAAAAGAATGGTGCGCGCATGGTGATGCCGAGGTCCAAGGTGCTATCGGCCTCGTGAGCGCCATGTCTCATGCGTGCAGGTACGAATCCCGCCAGAATCTCCGGATCGTGGGAACGGCCGACCAATTCCCGCCCGCGATGTTCGAAACCTTCGTTTCTGCGATGACTGAATCGGCCATGACCGGTGTGAAGGATGCGTGGCCAGCCAAGTTGATCACGGATGAGGTGCGGTCTGTGGTCGAAGATCAAGTTCGGATCTCGTTGCTTGGAGCATCGGTGCATGGATAGACCAACCGCACTTCTCATCACAATCCTGGCATGTGCGATGGCGGGTTGTGTCGACAATGCCAACGCCCAATGGACGGTGGCGTGGGACCACTTCGACGTGGATCTGCCCACATATTCCAAGCTGATCTCGAGCAATGGTGAGGTAACGACGACGAACCACGTTCCCACCGACAACCTTTCCGCGCTGTTTGTGAATGTGACGGCTCGGTTTCCCCCCAACCTGAATCGTCTCGTCAACATTACCGTTGATCTCACGGTTCAAAACGTGACGGACACGATGTACATGCAGGTCAAGCCTGTGCCGCTTGGATATCGATTCGCGATGGGTCCGCACATCAGGAATTACGTAGCGCCACCATCAACGACAACATTCCATGACTCAGCGTCGGCCGAACGCTTTCTGGAGTCTCAGCATTTCCAGACCACCGGAATACCGTTTGAGATTCGGATCGCAACGGAAACGGAAGACCCCCTCATGACCTCGTTCGAGCTCGACGTGAACGTCACATTCCGATTCCGGACCGGGTCCATCGTCAGCCTGCCAGGAACATAGTCCCGAGGACAAGAGCGCGATCGCCCAGCCGGGCGGCCCGCGGACGTCGGGGGTGACGCTTCGCGAATCTTGAACGGCTGGATGAGGCGGCAATCCCCCGCAGCTCCCACGTCCCAGCGGGAGGTGGGATGACACATGCCGCGGGAGGTCGACCACACCCTGGCCGGACAGCGGCTGCCGGATACCGCCGGCATCCTGGAATGATGCCCCCGCCGAAGGATCTTCGGCGGCACCGGCGACAAGGAGAAAACCGGGAACGCGGATTCGCCCGCCGTGGCCGCGGCACTCCCGATCCTCGCAGGCAAGCACGTGCGACTGGAACCACTGCTTGAAGCGCACGCGGGCGAGCTTTGGGCTGCCGCTGACGAGGATGACATCTGGACGTGGATGCCACCGCGTCCTGCCGACGAGGGCGCCCTCCGCGACTGGATCCGGGCGCGCCGCGCCGGCTTGGCGGACGGCACGTGGATCCCGTTCCTGCAACGGGACCCGGAGACGGGCCAGGCATTCGGGTCCACGAGCATGTTCGACATCGACCTCGTGAACCGAAGCCTGGAGATCGGATTCACGTGGATCGGACGCACCCACCGTCGAACGGGCGCGAACACGGAAGCGAAGCGGCTCCTGCTCTCCTACGCGTTCGAGACCATGGGCATGAACAGGGTGCAGCTCAAGACGGATGCGCGGAACGTGCGGAGTCAGCGGGCGATGGCTCGCATCGGGGCCACGCGGGAGGGCGTGCTCCGGGCGCATCGGGTGCTGCCGGATGGGTTCGTCCGGGACAGTGCTGTTTTCAGCGTGGTGCGGGGGGAGTGGGATGCCGTCAAGAGCCATCAGGCCAGATTGCTGAAGCCGCGCGACTGACCCTTACGTGGGCGAGGACGTCGCGGCATCCGGATCGGCGGAATCCTGGATTTCGCGACAATCGCCCACCGACGCCACGTACGGGCGCGCCTCCGCCCACGTGCGCATCGACGCACACTCCGATGCCGTCAGCGGAGCCACCCGGAACTGGAGCGGGAAACTCTCCATGATGGCGGCGTCCACGCCGTAGGATGATCGCGTGTGCGCCTGGAAGGCTTCCACGTCTTCGGTCGTCGCGTTCCGCGAGAAGGTGCCGCCGATCGAGTAGTCGAGACCACTCCCGGACTGGCCTGTGGAATCTGACGCCGGGCCTTCCAGGCAACCGGCCCCCGTCAAGGCAACCGCCAGCGCGGCGAATGCGACGGCGCGGCGGGCAGCGGGAAAATGGCGGCGGGGGCGCGGCGCGGAGGGCACAACAGGGAACGGGGACCTCATTGCAGGGAATGGGGCATCGATTGCTGGAGTAGATTGTGGTCTCGTTGGGGGCGCGCCGAACCTGGGTCGGGGCAAGTGTCAACCCATCGCGGGGGCCGGTGCCCGGGCACGTGCGGGGGAAGCGCCGGGCCGGTGCCCGGGCAGGTGCGAACCGGGGATTCTTCCGACTTCACGCGACATCGGGAGCACCAGGCCGCCACCGGCTGCTCATCAATCGCCACGGGCCGGTGCCCGGGCACCTGCGATCCGGCCAGCCTCCGGACGTCACACAAAATCCAGCGCGTCCAGGCACCACCGAACAACAATCAACCACCACGGGCCGGTGCCCGGGCACGTGCGATCCAGCAAGTCTCCGGACTTCACGCAACATCCGGACCCCCCGTCACCGCCCCTCCCGGCACCGCCTACCGCAGCCCAAGCCCTTACGCACGGGAACCCCCATCCCGCGTCCGATGTTCACGGTGGAGCACCCGACCGAGGGCGTGTCGCGGATCGTGATGGATGATGGCAAGGTGAACGCGATGGGTCCTGCGTTCGTCTCGGAATTCCAGTCCGTGTGGGACAAGGCGAAGGCGTCCGGGGACGCCATCATCCTCTCGGGGAATGCGAAGGCGTTCTGCGCGGGCCTTGATCTTCGCACATTGCCGACGCTGGACCCGGATCAGTTGCGCGCGTTCTTCCGCTCGTTCACGGCCATGTGCCACAGCGTGGTCGCATACGAGCGCCCGGTCGTGGCCGCCGTGAATGGCCCGGCGATCGCGGGCGGCGCCATCCTTGCCCTTGCGGCGGATGCACGCGTGGCGACGGAGCGGGCGTCGATGGGCTTGACGGAGGTCGCGGTCGGCGTGCCGTTCCCGGCTCCGATCCTGAAACTGGCGCAGCTCTCGCTGCCGCCCCAGGAGTTGTCGCCTGCGATCCTGGATGCCGCCGTGCGGCACGGCGAGGGGCTCATTGCCCACGGGTGGGCGCATGCCGTGGTCAAGGAGTCCGTCCTCGCGGATGCTTGCGTTGCGACGGCGGAGCGCCTTGCGGGCCGGTCGAAATACGTGTACGGCGTCTCGAAGCGTGGCCTCCGGAAGGACGTGCTCGCGGCGTTCGAGGCGTTCGACATGAACGCGCTTGACGCGTACATGGAGTACCTCGTCCGGCCGGAGACGATGCAGGAGATTGCGGGCGCATTGGCACGGCTTCGACAACAGCAAGCCAATGCGTCTGCAACGGCGTAGTTCGCTCCGGCAAGGGCACGACGCCAAAACGTCTACAGTCTTGGAACAAACCGATGATAGTCGGAGAAGCAGGTAGACGAAGCCACAAGAGGATGCGCGCACACGGTAAATACAATTTCCGCCACCGCATGTTTGACGTTTTGCTGATTGTATGTGATCGTCGAAATGAATGTATTCCCGTAATTGAGATTGGGCACTACCATCTCCCCGGCGCAGGTGCTTGCTCGCTCGCCATCAGCCGCAATACTCCCACATCCAAGGTAATTGCGATAGGCAGTTTGAACCTCAAGCGTTACCGCCACGTCGCAAAAGTTGTCAATAGAATTGCATACGCTCGTGGTTGTGATTGCGGCAGCTACGCACGTCTGGTCTGGTATGAAGATGTCATCCGGAATCGAGATCATTTTTTGCTCAACACAGAACGCCATGCTGGATCGGACTGTACTGGCACCGACGGTGTCCCGCGGCACAATGTCATTCCGATGATCCCAACTCGTACATTCCGCAACCGATGGTTGCAACCGGTTCGCAAACACACAGATCTCTATGTCGGATAAGCATTTGATACTAAACGTGTAATTTGGGCGCACCGGAGATGTGTGAATCCCGTAGCCAATTGGGCGGAGGGGGACCCAAGCCAATACCGCGTGAGCTCCCTACTCCGCCCTCGGG
>JBFILE010000319.1:0-4811 GCA_041599855.1 Thermoplasmatota archaeon | reverse complement strand
CCTCCACCCGCTCCGCCTCCCCCGGAGGCGACCCCGCCCCTCGGAGGCGACCCCGCCCCTCGGAGGCGACCCCGCCCCTCGGAGGCGGCCCTACCCGCCTGGAAGCGACCCGTCTGTGGTGACGCAACTGCGGGTCGTGAGGGGTGGGTGAGACGGTTTGTGGCCCCCACCGGCCCACCCCCATTCTCGCCATGGTTCGGGCGGCTCGGTAGCACCCCTTCCCGCCGCCCGGCTCCGCCTCCCCGGGAGGTGACCCCGCCCCTTGGAGGTGCCCCCGCCCTCTCCCACGGAGGCGGCCCGTCTGGGGACGCAAGTGCGGGTCAGAAGGGGTACGTGAGACAGTCGGTGCCCCGACCGGCCCACCCCCAGCCTCGCCGCCATCGGCCGCGACGCGTGCTCGCATTGCGGCTGCTCAAAGAAGCTCGCGCAGAACCGTGATCAGGTTGGCTTCGTCCTCCGCGAGCCGCTCCAGACGCTTCCGCAGGTCGGAGGTCGGCGCATTCAACGCGGCCGTCCGGTACATGTCCACGGCGGTGGTCTTGATCTCGATCCAGCTCTCGATGAGTTCCCGGTTCGAGAGGAGGTTGTTCGTGATCCGGATGAGTTGCGGACCCGGGCGACGGACACGCTTCCACGCCTCGATGATGTCCTCGAGTTCATCCTTCTGCTGACTCGCGTGGACCTTGAGCGACTGGAAGGCCTGATCCGCCTCCTCGTTCCCCTTGCCCTGGAATCCATGCGGCTCCTCGGCTGCGAGGATGCTTGCGTTGAAGTCGAGGAGGGTGCGCAGGTGCTGGAGTGCAACGTCAGGATCGACGATGTCCACGCGCGGAGTCAGAACGACACCTGGATCGGGCTCTTCCTCGGCTCGTTGAAATGCTTTTTGGAACGTGGAAGTCCACGGCATTGTGCCATGTTGCCGTTGAGGCGCTTTCCCCCCTTCCCGTCCGCTTAAGTACACCCGTCCGCAGGATGATGCGGTTGGATGCGGGTGCCGTCGTGCGTCTGGTCGGCGACAATGGTCGCCATCCTGTCCTCCATCATCCTCGGAGGATCCCTCCACGGCGGAAGCGATCCCGGCGTCGTCCGCTTCGACGTCATCCGGCAGATCCATTTCGACGCGCACCGCGTGGACATCGAGCAGGGAGCGCCATCCTCCGGCACACTGTTCGTGTACGTGAAGCCCGTGGGCGACGCCGCCGGAACCGCCGACTTCGCCCGCGCCGAAGCCTTCCTGTTCGACCATCTCAACGTCCGCATCGTCTGGTCCCCCGCGGGCATTCCCGTGTACCTCACGGAACTCGACCTTGCCGCAAAAAGCGGTCGCGCCACCCTCGGAGCCACCGTCTCCAACGGCATCGCCATGGAAGTCCGGGACCTCGACATCGCAAACTGCGTGTTCGCCCACGAGATCGGCCACATCCTCGGACTGAAACACGTGCAGGACCCCGAGGCCATCATGAGCGAGCATTGCACGCGCGGCAAACTCGCGGAAGCGACCGTGTCGCCCGCCGAAGCATTCCAGCTTTCCGGGATCCACCGCCTCATCGCGGAGTCCGACAGCGGCGTTCTCACGTGGGCCTCGCGGCGATGAGTCGGGCCACGAACGGAGCATCACCGAAGGCCATGCCCGGAGGGCGCCATCCGCCCGATGCCCTCGTTCGCGCGTGGTCCCGTGCTATTCCTTCATAACGAAGCCCCGCATACCAACGGACAAGGTTGGCACCTATGCGCGTCCTCGTTGTCGGGATCGGAGCTGTGGGGGGCGTCATCGCCCTCCGCCTGAAACGTGCCGGGCACGAGGTCCACGGGGTCGCCCGTGGCGACACCGGAAAAATCCTCGCCGAGCACGGGCTCACCTTGTCCGGCGCCATGGGCGACGCGACCGGTCGGTTCCCGATCCACAGCGCACCCCCCGCGGACGTCGACTTCGACCTCGTCGTCCTCGCCACGAAGACGCAGGACCTCGGGAATGCGGTCCGCGAGGTCGCTCGCGTCGTCCGGACGGAGGTCCCCGTCGTCACCCTCCAGAACGGGTTGCGCGCGGACACCATCGCCGCCGAATTCGTGAGCCCCGGCCGCGTCATCGCCGGCGTCGTCGTCTTCGATGCCGTGAGCCTTGAGCCCGGGAAGATCCACGTGCAGCGCAACGGGGTCATCCTTCTCGGCGCACCCTTTGCCGGCGGCGACCCGGATCTCGCGCTCACCGAAGGCGGGCCCGATGTCGCACAGGTTGCGAAGATCCTTTCCGACGCCGTGAACACGCGCGTCGTCAAGAACGTGCGCGCATGCCGCTGGACGAAGCTCGTCCTGAACCTGAACAACGCGCTCCCCGCCATCACCGGCATGAGCCTGCAGGCCTGCTACCGGGACCCCGGTGTCGCCCGGGTGGGCGCGGCCGCGCTCCGGGAGGGCGTGACGGTGGCAAGGGCGTCCCACGAACGCCTCGGCCGCCTCCCTTGGGCAAGCCCCTTCCTCCTTGCATTGGTCACGATTCTGCCCGAGTTCCTTGCGGTCGCCATCATCCGCATGCGCATGAAGCGCGCATTGGGAGACGCCGACATCTGGGGGTCCACGTACCAGAGCATCGCCCGCGGGCGCTCGACAGAGGTGGATTACCTGAACGGCGAAGTGGTGCGCGCGGCCGCGCGGGTCGACGCACCCGCGCCCGTGAATGCCGCCCTCGTCGCCATGGTGAACGAAGTGGCCGAATCCGGCAGATTCCTCGCTCCCGACGCCGTCACCTCGCGCGTCTTCAGATCCTGACCCGCCTCGTGTTCTCGGCGAAGCCCTGGAGGATGCGGCCGATCTCTCCCGCATCATGGTACGGGATGTAGATCTCGGGTCCGTGGCGGGGCTTCACGCGGATGGCCTGCTGGCGCGGTTCCACGATGATGCCGTTCACCACCGCTTTCGCGTGAAGGGAATGGGTCGTCATGGGGCAAGGAGCCGCCCACGTGACGTTTGGCCTTCGGCACGGGTCGATCGAAAGTAATCGATTGAATCAGCCCGGCCCAGCGGGGCCCCGGGGTGCCGGCGTCGCCCGCTGTCCACGCGGCTCGCCGGCGCACGCCGTCCCGCGCGATGGCGCCCGCCCCCGGCGCCGCCCGGCCCCGACGCATCGGTTCCGTGCCCGGTGCGCGGTGTCGGCGCGGCGGGCCGGGCCCGGGCGTCTCCCGGATCGCGCCGCCGCGAGGCTCAGGATTCCGCGGCCGGATCAGAGTCCCCTGACCGACCCGGTCCACCGCCGCGGCCACGGCGCCCGCGCCGCGTCCGGCGACGGCGCCTTCGGGGCGCCACGTCCTCCGTCTGGCCGGCCGCAAGACGCGCTTCCGCGGCACGCTGCCGGGCCCGCACCTCCCGGTCCAGTTCGTGGATGGCGTGCGCCAAGGCATTGTCCAGGTTCCGGTTCTCGCCGATCCGGGCCCGACCCTCGGCGATGATGGCGCTTGTTTCCCCAAGATAGGAGAACATGCGGTCGAGGCCCCATCCCTGGATGTCGCGGACGCCATCGAGGCGGTCCGCGAGCTTCACGAGGACGGCTTCCGCTCCCGCCGCCTCCAACCGGTCGAGGACGGCGTTCGTGTGGTCCCGGCCCTGGAGGTCCTGCGGGAGGGTGAGGGCTTCCACGATGCCCGCGACACGGGGACCGAACCGGTGGTCCAGATCAACCACGGTAGCCGAGGTCTTCTCCACCACGTCATGAAGCAGGGCGGCGGCGAGGATGGTGCCGTCGTGGACGTCGCACACGTCCTTCAGGAAGTCCCGGACGCGGAGCGGATGCAGGATGAACGGGGTCCGCGAATCGCGACGGTTGCCGCGGGCATGCTGGACCACTGCGTACTCGAGAGCCGCCTGTTCGAGCGCGACATCCGCATCCATGGACGGCCGCGCAAGACGCTACCGTCACAAAAACGCGCCGCTTGAAATCCTGTGCCGGGCGCCGGCGGGACGGTGTTGACGGGTCCATCGACCTCGCCGTCGATGCGCCCCCTTGGCCCAAACCTTATCGCCCCCCGGCCGGCTCAAGAAGCGTGGAGCGTCCCAAGCCGAAAGCCGGTCAAATGATGCGCATCGGACTCTGGCGCACGCGCCTCGCGCTGGCCCGGCTCCTTCGGCTGCCGGTGGATTACACGCCGCCCGCGAGCGTGGCCCGGGACCACAACGCGGCCCTCGCGCTCCTTTGGGACGGCCGCTGGTTCCTGAAGACGGCGGCTGCCCACGGTGAAGCCGACGCCGTTGCCCGGAACTCGGAGGTGCGCGTGTCCCTCGCCCGAACCGAGATGAAGCTCATGCTCGCCGCGGTGGGGCGCTCGCGGGCCCGCGACCTGGACGATGCGCTCCGCCTCGTCAAGGGCCATGCGGGCGCATTCATGAAGCCGGCCGGTGGGCTGGCGTATTCGCAGGCGAAGCAGCCGGACGGCAGCGTCACGGCGAACGTCAATCGTTGCGCGGCATTCGAAGGGGCCCGGGAAGCGCACAAGCGGGGCCTCGTCTCACGCAAGGATCAGGCGTGCATCCATTGCACGGATGTCTGGAGCGCGTGGTTCGAAGCCACACTCCCCGGGGAACACGTACGGGTGGACCGCGGCGAGTATCAGGGAGCGGGCAACCCGGTCTGCCGATTTCAGTTCCAGGTGGTGGCAGGCCCCACGCGCACCCGCACGGCGGAACCGGGCAGCGCGGGAGACGCTGTGGACGCCGTGGACGCGCCTGCGGCCGAGCCCGCGTGAGGACTCGGGATCCACACGCAGGCATCGAACCCGCATGCCTGCCGCTCAGATGATTGCCCGCAACCGCTTCAATGGCGG
>JBFILE010000318.1:0-4824 GCA_041599855.1 Thermoplasmatota archaeon | reverse complement strand
CGGAGGGCTACATCGTCGCGATCCAGGACGTGCGCGGACGCTACGACTCCGACGGCCCGCACGAGCCGTTTCGCCACGAGCGGCACGACAGCCTGGCCACGTTGCGCTGGCTGGCGAAGCGCGACTGGTGCGACGGCCGCATCGGCATGTGGGGCTCGTCGTACAGCGGCTACGCGGCGCTGGCCGTGGCGGACGTAGAGATGGACGCCTTCCAGTCGATCCGTACAACCGGCTCGTCTCGTCCGTCGCCATCCACGTCCGCCGCGCCGACGCGCGGAATCAGGTACATGGGGTGGAGCTTGACGCTCCAATCCTGGAATCCGCCATGGGGTTTCTTCGTGTACCGGAAGGGGAGGTCAACGGTGTCAACGAGGTCCCCTCGGTGCAATGCGCTCGTGACCTCAGGGCCCTGATCCGTCCACTCGATGACGGTTACGAGCGGCTCGTTCACGCGCATTCGCTTGTCGGTCCAACGGCCGTACTTATCGTAGAATAAGAGGACGCATGCCTGGGTTGCGTAGCCCCCCGCCTTGCGGCAGGGCGGATAAGGGGCGTTTCGACAATCTTCGTCCGACTTCGGCCGGGACCTGCAGGTTTTCGCTGGCGGGTAGACGTAGGGTTTGCACGGGTCCTGCGACCCTCCTTGGCCGAAGTGGGTGTAGCGTGACGATCGTGCTTCCGCGCCGACGATGAGGTAATCCCGCCCTTCGTCGTCCAGTTGGCCGACGGCGATGCTTGTCAAGCCGCGCGTGACGTCTTCACAGAGGCGGCCCACGTTGGACGGGTCCCGGTAGATCTCCGGATCATCGAAATCCATACTCCAAAGGGATACCAGCGCGTCTTCCTGCAATCGAAGAACCCGAATGACGGTTGGGCTGGAAGTGATCACTTCCGCCGGGCCTTGACCATCGAGTTGGCCAACGGCGACCCGGAGGATGTCGCCACCCTGATGCACGTCGATTCCCTGTCTCGAGAATCCGTTCGACGTTCCCGTGTACAATCGGATGCGTTCATCGCTTTCGGTCACCGGCCGCCAGAGGGCAAGGATGTCGTTGCGGAAATCGCCGGTCACATCGCCGACGGCGTAATCGAGGATGATGCCGCCAGGCATGTCCACGCCTACGGCGGAAACCTTGAATCGCGCGCTCTCGCTGGTGTGGCTCGCGAAATCTTCAGCAAAATGGAGTGCACCGTGCTGCGATTGCCCTGCGTCTCCGGCAAAAATGATTTCGGACCCGGATGTCAGCTCGGCGATCTCCGTTTTCAGCGGATGTTGACCTTGTGCCCTGGGGGCTGCGACGAATGTGCAGTCACCGCAATCCTCGTTTGACGTGGCGAAGGTGCGCAGCGGGGGATCCCCGTGGTCCGTCGTCGTTCTGTCCGATGCGGCGGCGCCGTCGGGATTGGCCATCACGGCGGGGCCCAGAAGAAGGGTCACGACCAGCAGGGTTGGCAAAATCCGGTTTTCTGCGAGGCGATACGATTTCCGATCTCGTGACACGTGAGGGCCAACCATCATCCAAACACCAGCCTCGATCATCGGTGCCCGCCGAAGGGGCTCCGATAGTCTTGTTCAGCGATATTGGATACGTAATACTATACTTTTCGCTTTGGTTGAACTCCGGGTCGGATGCTCCTGCCCGTCCAGCGGTATTTGCGACGTGGCGTTCCAAGAAATCCGGCCGGTTATCCGAGCGTCGCGGTGCTTCATGGGGTCGCGGAGGGCGGGTCACGGAGTGCCGGAAGAATGGCGAAGGTCCCGGAGGTACTTCGCGCGGGCGTGAAAATGACGCGGCTTGTTGTGGCGAGGATTGCAGGCGGCGCGTTCGTCGAGGGGGTGCGCGGGGCGGGTCCGCGGCATGGCCGCTCATGCGGCACAGGTCGAAAAGACTTCTCGGGGACCGTTGGATGGCACGGTCCGTGATGCCGGCGGTGACCAACCTGCGGTCATGCCAACTGACGGAATCGCGGCGAAGATTCCTTCGTCCGCGTCAGGCGGGTTTCGTTGATGACTATGCGTTGGCTGCGTGGGGGCCGCTGTCCAGTGCGCGTCATCGGACGCACGCCAGCGGCCCCCTGTCACAAGCCGGGCCGCAGAGCGGCCCGACCTGCCTCTCGGTGCCCTACCTATGCGGGCGCGGCCAGCAGTTCGTCCTCCGGGTCGTCGAGACCGTCGGGGATGAGGCTCATCGGGTTGAACACGCTGTCCATCTCGATCGGGAGACTCGCGCCGCCACCGGCGGTGTCCGTCTTCGTGATCCAGATGTACACGTTCCAGTCACCGTGGGCGGTGCCCACGTAGTTCGTGGTCCCTTCCGCGATGTTCAGGAGGGAGTTCTGCACGTAGTACATGTTCCCGCCGTCGCGGCCACTCCATCCGCCGTCGTCCTCCCAGTACGTGAGGTCGTACCGGACGGTGGCGTCCTCGAGCATGCGGCCGGACCAGACGATTTCACTTTCGACCTGGCCGTTGTTCTTCGCGTGGACGCCGATGTCCACCCAGCTTCCGGAGTTCCGGGAGTAGTGGGTGCCGCTCGACGGGTCGCCGCGGTAGTGGAGGTTGGTGACACCGACGCGGCCCGCGTTGATGGTGAACTGGATTTCGCCGGTTCCCCACTCGTGGTCGTTCTGGATGTACGCCTTGTCGAAGCCCATGGTGACGTGGCGCGTCTTGCTCACGTCGCTCGTGATGCCGTTCAGCGACAGGCGCACGGTGTTCGTTCCACCTTTGGAATCGGTGGCATCGTCCTCGTAGTAGTCCATGCCGTCCACGTCCTCGGAGAGCATGAGGTCCGTCATGTAGTGGGTGCTGACGGTTTCCCATCCGCCGCCCCAGGACGTGTCGTCCTCCTTCGCGACGACCTTCACGCTCACGACCGGGCTCGTTCCGGGGAGGTTGATGGCGTTCTGGAGGGGTCCGCCGTTGCCCCAGTTCTTGGAGCCGGGGCCGTCGAAGCCGTACGCGTACGAGTCCACGAACGTGTACCCGGCGGGACCGACGCTTCCGTCAACGTCCACGTAGAAGTCCCACACGTAATCGTCCGTGGTTCCGGAATCGTGGTCGCTTGCCACGTAGAAGTATTCCAGCCTGAGGGCGAGGTCGCCGGCGAGGTTCGCGTCGCCAACACCAGTCTGGTACGAGGTCTGGCCGAGGAATTCAATGACGAGGTCGATCGCGGCGTCCTTCGTCACGAGTTCACCGTGGTGGCCCGTGATGTAGTCCATGGTGGCGCCCGTCACGTACGGGCTCTCCGCGGGGACGACGCCATCGAAGCCGTGCTTGATGCCGTCGCCGTCGTAATCGTACTGGAGCCACTGGAGGTACTGCGGGTCGCCACCGATGGCGTGGTAGCGCTCGCCCGCGGGTTCCGCGTAGCCCATGCGGTCGAGGAACTCGCTGCCGGGGCGCATGTCGCTGCCCGTGGGGTTCCACCACCCGAAGCCGCCGATGAGGGTCGGAACCCACGCTTCCCACGTGCCGTGGTTCGGGGTGCCGAGCATGATGAGGTCATCGACGCGGCTTGCCCAGTCGGTGCGCACATCGGCGACGCCGTTCCCGTACCAGCCGGTGGACGAGGACCAGTATTCGACGTCCGCGCCGGGCTGCTCGATGAGGAACCGCGCAACGAGGCCACCCATGGAGTGGGCGATGATGTCGACCTTCTGCGTCGAGGAGTAGCCGTTCGCGGCGAGCGCGGCCTGGATCTTCTCTTCCACGATCTTTCCGGCCACATACGAGATGTGCTGGCCGTCGGCGCTCGGGGCGTACCCGAGGGCCTGGATGCCGGGGGTTGCCTGATCGAAGTCGAGGACCGTGAACCCTTGAGCCGTGAGCTTCGGGATCATTTCACGGAACGTTCCGGCGTCCCCATGCCATCCGGGGATGAGGACGATCGGGTAGTTGCCTTCGTGCGCCTCCGCGTCCGACGAGAAGATCGGGATGATGGCGGTGGTCGCGAGGACAACGGCGAGTAACAGGATACGTGGTTGGTGCAAGTGGATGCCCCTCCAAGGGGGGCATCAGCCGATCGAACAAGGTAGTTGGCGGGGACATGTCCCAGATTGGTGCGTGACATCGGACAATCGCTGGAAGCCGTACACCCCGTCATTCGATCGCGTTTCGCAGAATGTACCGGTGTCCGTTGTACTCAATGGTGTCCCCGCGCCCTCTCCCGCGCCGGCATGTTCTCCAGACACGTCGTCCACCAACCGGTCTCCACGGTTTCGACGAACGGTTCCGGCAACCCTTCCTCGCGCATCTCCTGCGCAAGCGCGCGCCAATCGTAGCCGACGTGCACGTGCTCGACATCCACATGGCCGCCCTGCGCGCCCTCAAGGATCGCAAACCATGCACCGCGACGCCCATCATTCGCGGGCCGGCCGATGGCGCCCACATTCACAACAAGGCGTCCATCGGGGAGGCGGCGGTGCCAGTGGAGGCCCGTGTGGGTCACGCACAGCACATCCGTCCCCACGCGGTCCAAGAGGTGCGTGAGGTAGGCGTCGCTCGTTCCCGATTCCCACAGGAATTCATTCACGCGCGCGGGGGATCCGTGGGCAAGGGCCACGGTCCGGGAACCGACCGCGGTTCGCGCATGACCCGGCAACTGCCCAAGCCACCGGCGCGCCTCGGGGCCGGTTCGCGCCAACGTGTAATCGTACGACACCTGCGCGAAGTGCTTGTCCTCGGGATCGGTGTACCCGCACCCGCAATCCTCCTTGCCGCTCGCAATCGAGATGTCGTAGTTCCCCGCGATGCCACGGAGGGGCTCGCCGGTCCCCGGATGCCGCCATGTCCGGAGCACGTCGATGGCGCGTTCCGGG